>JBBSFO010000191.1:0-8324 GCA_038238655.1 Thermomicrobiales bacterium
ACATCAGCCGCGCCGCGATGGTCGCCACCGGCATCGTCGGGCCGCTCTATACGAGTTGACGGGAGAGTGGTACTGGTGGAGCAGGCTTCAGCCTGCCGTTCCCAGATTGCAGGCTGAAGCCTGCTCCACCCATTATGCTCATGTTTGCAAGCGCATCATGACCGTCCCCGGCCCGAAACATGCTACCCTTCCCGCGACGACCATTCCGGCTTCCATCACCGACGGGGGAATTCGTGACCGCTTCCGCACCACCATCCGACATCCAACGGCCTGTCCTCATTATCGGCGGCGGTATGGCGGGGCTTGCCTGTGCCTATCGCCTCCTCACTGTCGGTGTGTCCGTCCGGCTGTTCGAGGCATCTGACGACCTCGGTGGCCGCGTCCACACGCGGATGCACGACGGCCTACCGATTGACGACGGCTTCCAGGTACTTTTCCGCGCCTACCCGGAGACGCATCGCCTGATGGACGATGTCGGATTCGACGACACGTTGATCCGTCCATACGACCGGGGTGCGATCTGCTTCGATTACGGCGCGCCATTCACGTTCAGTACAAACCCAAAGGACCTGCTTGGCTTCCCGCTCATGTCGCTCGCGGACAAGATGCGGCTCGGGGCACTCGGCGCGTCCCTTCTTCGCACGCGCATCGCCGACATCTGGGCGGATACACACGACGAACCGACCGAAACGTACCTGCGCCGCTTCGGCTTTTCAGTCGGGAGCATCGAACGCTTCTTCCGACCGTTCTTCACCGGCATCTTCCTCAATCCCGCGCTTGACACGAGCGCCAAGAATTTCCGCTACGTGTACAAGATGCTTGCCTCGGGCCAGACCGCGACGACGCGCGACGGTCTCGGCGCGATCCCACAGGCAATTGCTGCGGCGGTGCGAACTGCCGGGGGCGTGATCGAAATGGAAACGCGCGTGGGCGCGCTGTTGCCTTCCGCCGACGGCAAGCGCGTGACCGCAATCGAGATCGTGAGGCCAAATGGCGCGACGGAGCGAATCGAAGGCAGCGCAGTCGTCGTCGCGGCGACGGCGCCGGAAGCGCGACGGTTGATCGAACCGCACGACGCGCCCGTTGCTCAGCGTATACCGACAGTCGGCCTGCCCTCCACGACGCTCGCATGGACGTTACCGCGCTCGCTTTACCCCGGCAAGAAAATCCTCGTCAACAGCGACGCGCTGGCCGGGAAGCGTCGAATGGAAACGGGATTCCACCTCGCGGCGCAAATCACGAACATCACGCATCCTGATGGCATAGTGAAGGGGCATCTGCTGATCGCGTCTTCCGTCGCCGAAGCGTGCGCCGATGAAACCTATCGGCGCGAGACATTGCCGCGCGAAGTCCTCGCGACGCTGGCGAAGTGGTTCCCACACTCCGGCATCGCGCAGGAAGCGGAACTCGTGGATGTTCACTATACGCCCTTCGGCCAATATGCTCAGCCGCCCGGCACGCGCGAGCGACTACCCTCTAACCTGACCCGTTTCCCAACACTGGTACTTGCGGGCGAAATGACCGAATCGTCTTCCATCGAGGGTGCCGTGATGAGCGGCACACGCGCCGCCGAATTCGTCCGCAATGCCCTCGCCCGAACGATTGAGAGATAAGGAGGAGTTTCCCATGACACACGACCATACGCTTCACCGGCGTACGCTCCTGAAAGGAGTTGTCGGAATCGGCCTCGGGGCAGCAATTGCACCCGCTGTGTCGGTCGCGGCGGATGATCTCCCACCCGGCCCAACCGCGCGGTATATGGACTCAATCTGGCAACGACCGCAGGAGGGCGGCGATTTCACGGTGAAGAACAGTCGTGGACTGCAAGGCAACAGCGTCGAGGCGTTCGTCGTCTCGCATCGCTCGTACGGCCTGACAATCACAGGACTGATGTGTTTGCCGATCGGGCAAGGGAACGGGCCGTGGCCGGTGCTGCTCATCAACCACGGGCATTTCGCCTTCAATGCGTACGACACCGGCTACGACACGCTGCGCGAAGACATTTTTTTCGCCCAGAATGGCTACGTCACCATCGCGACCGATTACCGCAACTACGCAGGCTCGGACAAGGGCGAATATCAACTGGAGCCGGGCTACACGTACGACGTGCGCAACCTGCTCGACGCGATACGCTTCGTCGCGCCGGTGGACGCGAGGCGCGTCGGGATGATGGGCCACAGCATGGGCGGCGGCATCACCCAGCAGGTGCTCGTGACGACGCAGGGACAGATCAAGGCGGCGACGCTGTATGGCACGGTGTCGGGCGATGAAGTGGATAACTACACCGCACGACGCACCCGCTGGGCAACGCCCGGTAGCAGCGGCGGCGAAGGCGACAAAGTCACCGACCAGTTCGGGCCGCCCGACAAGATCGCGGAGGCGTATCGCCGCATGTCGCCGATCAATTATCTCGACCGCGTAGACTGCCCGGTCGCGATCCATCATTCATTCGCGGACACGACGTGCCCCATCGAATGGGCGGATAAGCTGCGGGACGCATTCACCGCTAAAGGCAAGACGATCGAGTACCACACCTATCAAGGCCAGCCACATTCGTTTCAGGGCACGGGTTTCCAGGAATACGTGCAGTCCAACCTGGCCTTCTTCGACAAGTACGTCAAGAACGCATAGCGCCGGTCTTGGGCAAAGTCACCGTGAAGGTTGTGCCTGCGCCGCGGGCGCTTTCGAAGGTGATCGTGCCCCCTTGCAACTCGACCAGGCGTTTCGCTAGGGCGAGCTCAAGCCCGGTTCCGCCACTCTGGCCTTCCGCATCGGCGCCGGTTGCGAATGCTTGAAAGACATTCGCCTGCTCCTCCGCGCGAATACCGACGCCGGTATCCACCACGTCCAGCGCAACATGCGTCGCGTCGAAATCGCGTGCCAGCAGGGTGACTGCCGCACCCGTCGGCGAGAAGCGCAACGCATTCATGCCGAGCTTGAGCACGACCTGGAGGGTCCATCGCGCGTCCGCATACACGGCAAGATCGGCGCTCGGTGTATGGACGACGATCTGCTGCCGCCGCGACAACGCTAATGTGTCCAGGCTTTCGCGCGCCTCATCGAGGAGGTCCGCCACCGATACCGTCTCGCGCCGAAGGCGCAGGCTACCGGCATCCAGGCGGGCGAGTTCGATCATGTCATCAATCAGGCCGAGCATCTGCTGCCCCGCCGCGACAATATCTCCGAAGAGCATCTGTTGATCCGCCGGGTCCGCCACCTCGCCCGCCGCCAGCATCTCCCCGAAACCGACGACGGTCGTGAGCGGCGTCCGCAGTCGGTGGCTCATCGCCGTGAGAAAGTGGTGCTTCTGCTGCACCGAGCCAATCAGGACATCATTCAACAGTTGCATCTCTTCGACTTTATCGCGTAGTTGCGCTTCTTGCTCCGAAGGTGCAGCGTCGGTCGCGGCGCGCGTCACGGAGAGGACAACAAGGCCCTCACGGTCACCTGTAGCAGGAATTGGCGCAAGATCGAGGTCCCATGCCACATCCGGCGCGCCGAGACGGACGAAGCGCATGCCGTCACGATGGACGGCACCCCCTGTGTTCACCACTTCACGCAGGAGAGCCAGAAGTTCCGACTCATCCGCTAGCGGCAGCACGTCCTGCATTCGTGCGCCGCGAACGGCGAGTGCGCGAAACTCCGCCGCGAATACATCGCGAAACGTCGTATTGATGGCGCGAATGCGCAAATCCTCGCACGCAAAGACCACCGCGCCGACCGGGAGACATTCGAGCACGTCTGCGAGTGTGGCCATTTCCTGCGTATCCGAAGGCCGCACGGTGGGGGCGCCAGCCGACGCACGCCGGGTATCTGCCGTGGCTTCGATGCTTGACCCCCCTCCATATTTCGTTTACAATCATGTACGTTCGCTATCGTGCGTGTAGTATACGCCACGTTCTTCAAAAATTGAAGGGGAACATGCCGCGAAAACCCGCATTGGAAGCGATGATCGAGACGCCGGATAACTGGATCGGCGTTGCCCCACCGGAGGCCTTCCGCAAGCGGCTCCGTTTGCTGCGCGTCGTCATCGTCGTCAATCTGGCGCTCGGCTTCAATTACCTCATCTGGCGTTATCTGTTTTCCATCAATATCCACGCCCTCTGGTTCTCCATCCCGATGATCGTCGCCGAAACGTACAGTATTTTCGGCAACCTCCTTTTCTGCATCACGCTGTGGAAACCGACCCAACGGCACCCGGTGCCGCTTTCGGCGTTTATTCTTTCCTTTCGTCGTATCCACAACCGCCTTCCGGCCCTCGGCGTGTTCATCACCGTCTACAACGAACCCGTCGAACTCGTCCGCGCGACGGCGGAGGCGGCGATGGCGATGCGCCACCCACCGATGGTGCCTGTGACCGTCTATGTACTCGATGACGGTGACAACGCGCGGATGGCGACGATGGCGTGGGATGTCGGTTGCCAGTACATTACACGCGGCGAATCGTGGCAGGGCAAGGCACGCCACGCGAAGGCCGGCAACTTAATCAATGCGCTCTGGCAGCAATCCGGCGAAGATTTCGTGCTCATCCTCGACGCCGACCAAATCGTGCTGCCGAGCTTCCTCGAAGAGAGCCTCGGCTATTTCGCCGATCCCGAGGTCGCGCTCGTGCAGACGCCGCAATACTTCGGCAATGTGCCGGAGGGCGATCCGTTCTGCTCGCGCGCGGAAATTTTCTATGGCCCAATCCAGCAAGGCAAAGACGGTTGGAACGCCGCGTTCTTCTGCGGCTCGAATGCTATCCTCCGCCGCGACGCGCTGCTCCATATGGGCATGGTGAACTTTGCTGAGGAAGTGGCAAGGCATGGGATCGAGTCAGCGCTGGATGGTGGCGAAGCGGTACCGATCCGCCCGTTCGCGACGATCAGCGTAACGGAAGATATGGCGACATGCCAGCGCCTGCATTCGCTCGGGTGGAAGACCATTTTCCATCCGAAAGTTCTCGCCGTTGGTCTCGCACCAGATGAATGGCGCTCCGCGTTGCCGCAGAAACTGCGCTGGGCGCAAGGAACGCTGCAAGTCCTGCTCCGCGAGAACCCGCTAACCTATCGCCCCCCGCGTGGCGCAATCACCGCGCAGGACTACTTAAATAGCATGTACCCATCGCTCGATCTCAAGCCACGCAAAATCGGTATGACGCTCGGCCAGCGTCTGAATTACTTGATGACGATGTGGTCGTATCTCGCGGGGCCATTTGCCGTGATCTATCTCGCCGCGCCGCTGATCTATCTTTTTACCGGCACGCCTCCGGTCATCTCGTACACCGTGCCCTATTTCCTGCGGCTGATCCCCTTCCTCATCATCAATCGGATCGTTTTCGTGATCGTCGCGCAGGACATCAAGACGTTCCGGGGCGAGCAGCACAACATCGCTCTCTTCCCCGTCTGGATTCGTGCCCTGACGACTGCGGTGAATAATGTCCTGTTCGGTGCGACACTCGGCTTTATGGTCACGCCGAAAGAAAGCACAAACCACAAACGGAACATCGCGGACCTATGGACCGTCTGGCAGCAATGCGCGGTGATCATCGCCACACTGATCGCCGTTGCGTGGGGTGTCATCATGGTGCTTGGCGGCGACACCCGCCGGTTCGGCATCCTCATCAATTGTTTCTGGGCGCTCTATAACGTCCTTCTTCTCAGCGCCGCGCCCTTCGCCGCATTGTGGCAACCCCCCAACAAGACAGGTGCGGACAGCCAACCGCACAACGTGGAAACGGTGCGGACACTGCGCGGCGCACCGTCCGCGCGCTAAAGCTGATGACCTTCCGCCCCTAGAACATTGAAACAAGTTCGGCGCGTACATGCAGGATTTCGAGTGGCAGGGGCATTAATTAACCGTTTCCAATTTGGGGGCGCGATGACAATCACGAATTGGGGCTAAGCCTCGGCGCGCGGGCGCGTAAAAACGCCACGGCATGTGCCGTCATCTCCGCGATAGATTCGCTGCTGGAATCGAGCACAAGATCGGCGTGCGCCCGCGCGTCGGTCAAGCGTATTTCCTGAGCGTCGTAGACGGCCTGCGGCCATTCCTCACCCCGACGGGCGCGCACGGTCGCGAGCGGTACGTCGAGGTAGATGAGTACGTCGGATGCGGAATGCCGCCACAACCATGTTACGCCGGAGTGCTCCTGCGCGACCGCGTGCGCATCGAAGCCGTTCCGACGCAGTGCGCCAACCAGCGTAGATTTTCCCGACGCGCAATGGCCAACCACCGTGATCCGTAGCGGAATAGCTGCTGTCTCATCGCTGTCACCCATCGCGGCGTCGCTGGATGAGTGGGACATTGGCGGTCAGGTGACGGGTGACAGCGCGCTCGTCGCGCGCCGTGATCGTCAGCGCAATCACCGTCATATCGTCGTTCGGCAGGCCACGGTCCGCCGCGATTGCAGCGCTCAGCAGGGCGTCCGCAACGATCTGTGCGGTCGCCGCCTCAGTCGAAAGCGCGGACAGCGTCGCCAACACATCGAGCGGCATGCTGTACCGTTCCCCGGCGTGGGCAATGCCGTCGGTAAAAAGCACGACCTGCAAGCCGAGTGCGAGATCGAAATGGTCAATCGTCGGGCGAGCGTGACGACGCGTGCCGATTGGCCCCGAATCCGTCGGTAGCAATTCCCATGCGTTATCGCGATAGACCGCACCGGGTACATCCGCGTTCCGCGCGACGAGGACGCTGTTCGTCCCGAGATCGAGCGTCAGGAGGTCGAGCGTCGCGGAGACACGCCCGCCACGATAGGCATGCAAGTAGTCATGAACGGCCCGTGCGACCGCGCCATCGCGCACGCCTTCCTTAATGAGCGCGACCGCTTTAGCAGTCAGTTGGAGCGAGAGCATTTTTGCCGGGAAGCCGTGCCCCTGGCCGTCCACCAGCACGAGCGTGAAGCCACCGTCCGGCCGCTCGACGAGCTCGACGGTGTCGCCGCTCTCGCGAGACGCGTAGTGGCTCGTCTTCGCGGCGGCAAGGTCCGCCCGTAAGAAGCCGACCGGCGGACTAGCGGGCGATGAGCTTTCCGCGGTCGCCGTAATTGCGATTGTAGTAGGCAACGTATCCGGCATCCTGCTTCAGTGGCTCCCACCAATCGCGGTTCTCCGCGTACCACCGCACCGTTCGTTCGAGACCGACCGCGAACGGCAGTTCCGTTTGCCAGCTGAGCGCGCGCAGTTTTTCACAGCCGAGGGCGTATCGCCGGTCATGGCCAGGCCGGTCGCCGACGAACTGAAGCATATCGTGTGGCTTGCCAAGCACATCCAGCAGCGCGCGGAGCACATCGAGATTCGACCGACCGTGCCCCAGCCCTTCGTGCTCAGCGCCGATGTTGTATGCCTCGCCCGACACCCCATCATGCAGCGCGCGATCAATGCCGTCACAATGATCGTCCACATGGAGCCAGTCGCGCACCTGCAACCCGTCACCGTAAACTGGGATCGTCCGGCCATCGAGCGCGTTCGTGATCGCGACGGGCAGCAATTTCTCCGGGTACTGATATGGCCCATAGGTGTTCGAGCCGCGCGTTATGACGGTCGTCAGGCCATGCGTGATGTGGTACGAATTGACGACCAGATCGGCACCTGCTTTGGTCGCACTGTACGGCGAGCGGGGCGCAGGTGCGTCATCCTCGCGGGAAACGCCGTCTTCGACATGCCCGTAGACTTCGTCGGTGCTGACTTGCAAATAGCACGTCACACCCGCCTGCCGCGCCGCTTCGAGCAGCGTCAGCGTACCGACGACCTGGGTTTGCGCGAAGTTGCTGCCGTCCATGATCGAGCGATCCACGTGCGATTCGGCGGCGAAGTTCAACACGCCATCGCAGCCGCGCATCGCCTCGCGCACGGATGCAGGGTCGGCAATATCGCCATGCACAAAGGTGAAGCGCGGGTCGGACTCGATTGAGTGCAGATTCGCGAGATTGCCCGCGTAGGTCAGTTTATCGAGGACGACAATTTCGTAGGGTCGCTGCGCGAGCGTGCGGCGCACGAAGTTGCTACCGATAAAGCCCGCACCACCCGTTACCAGTAACCGCCTGAATGTTCGCCCCATCCGTTCCTCCCCGGTACACCATCGTCCGCTTCATCAAGGATAGCATAGCATGGCCGGTGCGACCGCTGCGAACTGCGGGATACATGCGAAGCAGCCCGAGATTATAGAGCAAAAATGGCTGTGGTGGCGGGCTTCTAGCCTGCCTGTCACGGCTTATTCATTCTCGGAGCGGGAGGCCGACTGCGGTGAGCGCGAGGGCGGGTTGTGCCGCGTAGCGCCGACAGGCAGCGGCGATGTTCGCCTCGCCCGCTCACCGCAACAGCCCAATCGCTGTGTTACGCAGCGTC
>JBBSFO010000192.1:0-8287 GCA_038238655.1 Thermomicrobiales bacterium
AGTAGACAGTAGTCAGTAGACAGAGAGATTGATTCCCATTCTGTCTACTGACTACTGTCTACCGACTACTTGTCGCTGTCAATCACGCGCAAGGCTGGCCGAGGTGGGCGAGCGATGGGCTGACGCCCCATTCGGCCCAGCCGCCATCGTAGAGTTTGACAGTGACGTAGCCGAGCGCTTTGAGGACGAGAAAGGGGAGGGCGGCGTCGTTGCTGAAGGTACCGTACACCGCGATCGTCCGCTCCGGTGTCGCACCTACCGCAGCGAGTATCGCCCGCAGATCATCGGGAGACTGGAATGCTGGCAATTGCGGATCGCGGACGAACGAAGTCCACGGGAGGTGATGGGAATTGGCAATGCTGCCGATCTGCGTCGTGTTGTCCCACGTCTGCGTGATCTCGGCATCGGTTCGGACATCGAGGATGATTGTCTGTGGATCGTTGATCGCTTTCGACATATCGCAGCGGTTGATGAGCAGCGATTCGTCCGGGAGATCGCGGAAAAAGACGCGCGGTGCGGTGTGCGTGCTGTGATCGAGTGCGTAGCCCGCCGCCGTCCATCCCGCCAGGCCACCATTGAGGATGCGCACATTCGGATGGCCCGCATACCAGAGTGCCCACGCGAAGCGCGCCGCCGCCCGATTGTCGGTGCGGTCGTAGATGACGACCAACGTCTTCTGCTCGATGCCGAGGCTGCCGAAGGTTCTTTCGCGCTCCGGTCTCCCCGCGAGCCGCCCGTACGTTGGCGAGTTGCGTTCGATCAAATCTTCCCAATACGCGTGTACCGCGCCCGGCACATGACCGAGCAGGTACTGCGGACGATCGGAAACATCAATGATGCGGATGTCCGGCGCATTGATGTGCTCCGCGACCCATGACGGTTCGAGGAGCGCGATGTCCGGCCATTGATACGTCGGCAGCGCCGCCTTCGTGCCAGTAGTTGGCGTTGCGCCCGTCGAGCAGGCGGAAAGGAGGAGTACGAGGAGAAGGAGACCCAACCCCCGGCCCCTTCCGTGACTCCGGCGTGGGAAGGGGAGGGGAGTCTTCGAGAGATCGGGGCGTTCCCGTACCATCTCGATCTTGCGGAGGCTCGCTCCCCCTTCCCACGCCGAAGGTGCGGAAGGGGGCCGGGGGGGTAGGTCTCTCATGCGCGGAGCGTAGCACAACCGGGCCGGTTGCGGTACGATGCCGGGCAGGGAAAGAACGGCGAGACGGCAATCGCGCCGCCATCGCAGCGAGTGGAGAGGAACAAAGCCCGTATGGCAACGACAACACTGCGGCCGGAAACGACGAGCGCGGGAGACGCCCCGGCGCCATTGGAGCCGGTCCTTTTCACCCTCGGGTCGCCGGGGCGCCGCGCCGTCTATTTCCCGGCGCTCGATGTCCCCGAAGCGCCGCTGCCGACCGAATACCTGCGTGCAAACGACCCGCACGACACGCTCGCCTGGCCGGAACTTTCGGAACTCGAAGTCGTTCGCCACTTCGTCCATCTGTCGCAACTAAACATGGCGATTGATGTCAACTTCTACCCGCTCGGCTCATGCACGATGAAGTACAACCCGAAGGTGAATGAGGTTGTAGCGGCGATGCCCGGCTTCGCGGCGATTCACCCATATCAGCCGGAGGAATCCATTCAGGGCGCCCTGCATATCATGCACGAGATGCAGGAATATCTGGCGGAAATCTCCGGCTTCGATGCTGTAACGCTCTGCCCGGCGGCGGGCGCGCACGGCGAACTGACCGGTATTTTGCTGATCCGCGCCTATCACGAGAGCCGGGGCGAAGGCGCGCAGCGGCGCGTTGTCATCGTGCCGGATAGCGCACATGGCACCAATCCCGCCACCGCCGCGATGAGTGGCTACAAGGTCGTCACGGTGAAGTCGGACGCGCGCGGCAATGTGGATGTCGAGGCGTTACGCGGTCTCGTCGGGCCGGACACCGCCGCCCTGATGATTACCAACCCGAATACGCTCGGCTTGTTCGATGAGCACGCGAAGGAGATCGTCGAGATCGTCCACGGTGTCGGTGGCCTCGTCTACAACGATGGCGCAAACTTCAACGCGATCCTCGGCATTGTCCGACCGGGCGACATCGGTTTCGACGTGATGCACTACAATCTCCATAAGACTTTCTCGTCGCCGCATGGCGGCGGCGGGCCGGGTGCGGGGCCGGTCGGCGTTAAGAACGAACTGATCCCGTTCCTGCCCGCTCCCTTCGTTGTCAAGCAAGGCGAGACATACCGCCTGACGACGCCGGAACGTTCGATCGGCAAGTTGCACGGCTTCCACGGGAACTGGGGCGTCATCCTCCGCGCCTACACCTACATTCGTTCCAATGGCGGCGAGGGGTTGCGAACGATCTCCGAGACGGCGATTCTCAACGCGAACTATTTGCTGTCGCAGTTACGCGAGAATTATCACCTTGCCTACGACCGCTCCTGCATGCACGAGTTCGTCCTGACCGATCAGAAGCAGCGCCCCGCCGTGCGCACGCTCGATATTGCCAAGCGGATTATTGACTACGGCTTCCACCCAATGACGGTCTACTTCCCGTTGATTGTCGAGGGCGCAATGCTCGTTGAGCCGACCGAGACGGAAACGAAGCAGACGCTCGACGCCTTCGCCGCCGCGATGAACGCCATCGCCCGCGAGGCTGCCGAAACCCCGGAACTGGTTACGTCCGCGCCCCACAATGCGCCGATCACCCGCCTCGACGAAGCGACCGCTGCCCGCAAGCCGAACCTACGCTGGCTTCCTGCAATGGCCGATCCGAGGCAAGGATCGCCCATCGCGGCGCGATAGCATCGCAAGCACGCCCCAGCGGTGTCTGGGGCTTATACCTTCTCCGGCGGTCCTCTCCGCCACTGTAGATGACGCAGTTGATAGTAGGGCAGATGAAGCATGGCGACCTCGCACGGCCCGGTCGCGGTTCAGTTATTGGCAGACAACGAGAATCTGATCGCAACCATCGGTGATCTGCGATGGCGAGAATGGGGCCGCACGCCCGAGCCCGACGACCTCGCTTGGTGGGTCAACATCACGGCACGCGAAGCGGGGCGCGACCGCATGCCCATCACATGGGTAGCGGTCGACGAGCGAGGCGAAGCGCTCGGTGCGGTGGGACTTGGCGAGTTCGATATCGAAGAACGGCGGGATCGCTCGCCCTGGGTGTTGGGGATGATTGTCCGGCCCGACCGCCGGGGAATGGGCATTGGCAGTTTCCTCCTAACCCACCTCGAAACATGGGCGGGAAGCCACGGATACAAGCAGGTGTGGGTCGCGAACGAAGGCCCGGCCATCGGCTTCTATCGGAAGTGCGGGTGGGAATTGAGCGAAACGGTCAAACACGCATCGGATGTAGTATCGGTGTTGACGAAACTCCTCTGAATAATGCGCTTTCGCGATAGCGATGGCATTACGGCTTCTGTCGGACTGGCACGGGAATATCTGCTCCGTCGTCCGTGTTTGAGATTGTGTATCGCGAATCAGGTGCGAGCCGTATCGCGAATGCTGGTTTCGGTCGTTGACATGCTCGGTGCGATGGCGTACGATGCTTCCTTACGCCGCCAAATTCGGCGGCTTGAGTACGCAATGGAACGGGGCGGCCATCGGTCGTTCGCAGCAGTGACGGAGGGTATCGGTGTCGTACGCGGTGATTGAGACGGGCGGCAAGCAGTACCGCGTGACCGTCGGGCAGGCGATTGAGGTCGAGAAGCTCGACGGGGATGTCGGCGACGTCGTGACGCTGGAGCGCGTCTTGATGGTTGCGGGCGAAGGGAATACCAGCATCGGTACGCCCGTTGTGGAAGGCGCGACCGTCACGGCGACGATTGACGCGCAGCACAAGGCGGATAAGGTGATTGTCTTCAAGATGAAGGCGAAGAAGCGATATCGCCGACTCAAAGGCCATCGTCAGCAACTCACCCGTCTGACCGTCACCGGTATCGTCGTCTGAGTAGACAGTAGTCACTAGTCAGTAGTCAGAATGAACCCGGCTACTACGAACTGTCTACCGCCTACTGTCTACCGTCTACTGACTATTGGAGGCAGCACATGGCACACAAGAAAGGCGTCGGCTCGTCCCGCAACGGTCGCGATAGCAAGCCGAAGATGCTCGGCGTCAAGCGGTATGACGGTCAGATTGTCAAGGGCGGCGAAGTGCTCGTTCGGCAGCGTGGCACCCGGATCATGCCGGGGAACAATGTCGGTGTCGGGCGCGATCACACGCTCTTCGCGATGATCACCGGCTCCGTCAAGTACGAGCATGTTGGGCGATACAAGAAACAGGTCAGCATTTACTCGGCCGCAGTAAACGCTCCCCTCGAAGAGATGCAGGTTGCGGCAGGCTAACCAAGAGTAGTCAGGAATCAGTGGCCGGATGGTTGCTGTACACCGTCTACCGAAAGAAGGAACCCGATGAAGCCAGGAATTCACCCGACCTATGTTGACGCGACCGTGACGTGCTCCTGTGGCAATACATGGATAACGCGCTCGACGAAGCCCGCACTCCGCACCGATCTTTGCTCGCAGTGCCACCCATTCTTTACGGGTGAACAGCGTATCGTGGACACTGCCGGTCAGGTTGAGCGGTTCATGAACAAGCTCAATAGCGCGCAAGAAGGCGGCGCGGTAAGCAAGAAGCAAGTCCGGCGCGAGCAGAAGATGACGGAGACGCAGCGTGCCCGTACCTTCACGCCCGAGATGGAAGCGCTTGCGCAGGCTGGTGACGCGCCCACCGCGACGCCCACCGCCTAGTCGCGTTTGGTAATGAGACGGCTTTGGCGGCTCGCCAAATATTGAGCAGCCAAAGTCCGTAACGAATCTTCAACCTGTTCGTTATATCGGTCAGAGTGTTCGAGGCAACTCGACACTTTGGCCGATACTCCGTTATAGCCCAAAGAAAGCGTGCGAATTCGTGGCGCAAACGTCCGTTTTCCCCGTGCGCACCATTTCGTCCCCGCCGCCCAGCCTGAACGTCCCCTCCGCTTCGCTCTCCTCCGTCCCGCCCGTCGTCCTCAAGGAAGGCGGCACCTTTCTCGTCGCGGACGCGTGCGGGGACATTACGGGTGAGCAAGGATCGGGGCTGTACGAGCGCGATACGCGGTATCTCAGCCGTTTCGTCCTGACGATCAACGGCCACCGGCCGGTCGTCGGGGCGAGTACGCGGCCGGGCCCCGCCGTTGTCTCGATGCGCGCGTCGGTCGCGGAGCGGCGGAGCAACCCAAACGTTCTCCGCGTACACCGCTCCACGGTTGTGGACGATGCGCTCCATGTCAATGTGATGCTCCGCAACCCTGCGCCGCAACCGCGCCGTGTTCGGGTGACGCTGACGATGGCGGCGGACTTCCGGGACATGTTCGCGGTGCGCGGTTTTTACGCCGGGAAACGGCGCGGTATCGTGCAAGCGCCGGAGTTGGCCGCGCAACATGTTCGTTTCCGCTACGAAACGCTCGATGGTTTGCCCATCTGGACGGATGTGCGCGCGAACTACGCACCGCTTCGGGCAACCGTGATGCGGAGCGGACACCACGGCCAGACGCCGGGCGTCCGCTGGACCTTTGCGATCACTGTTCCGGCCGGTGGGCGTGAGGAACTCGCGTTTCTCGTCACGCCGGGGCGAGCAACCGAAGCGGCGGCGGATCGGAACATCACGGCCTCGCTTCGCACCGCGCGTACGCTGGCGCACCAGTGGACGGATGAGATCGCCGCGATCGAAACGGACAACGCGGACTTCAACCGGCTCTTGCGCCGCTCGGCGGGCGATTTGCGGGCGCTGCTTACCCCGTGCGCTGCCGGAGAGGTGACGGCGGCGGGTATCCCGTGGTTCGTCGCGCCGTTTGGTCGCGATTCTTGCATTACCGCGCTCGAATCGCTGATGCTTACACCCCGCCTCGCGGTCGGCGCCCTCCGGGCGCTCGCGGCCCATCAGGGGACGGAAGTCAACCCGGCGCGCGATGAGGAACCGGGAAAAATCCTGCACGAGATTCGCGTCGGCGAGTTGTCGCGCGCCGGGATCGTGCCGTTTTCGACGTATTACGGCAGCGTGGACAGCACGCCGCTCTTCGTGATGCTCTTCGCCCAGACGATGCGCTGGCTGGACACGGATGCGCTCTACGACGAACTGCTGCCGCATGTCCGGCGTGCGCTGGAATGGTGCGATAATTGGGGCGATGCCGATGGCGATGGGTACATCGAATTTGGGCGGTTCGCCCCAAACGGCGTCGCGAATCAAGGATGGAAAGACAGCCACGACTCGCTCCATCACCCGGACGGATCGGCGGTGCTGCGGCCTATCGCCCTCGCGGAGGCGCAAGCGTACGTCTACGCGGCGAAGGCATGGCTGGCGGACATCGTCGAGCGGCGGGACGATTTGTTATGGGCGGCGCAGTTGCGGGTCGAGGCAGCGGAACTCGCCGCGCAGTTCGAGCGCGATTTCTGGCTCCCGGACGAGGGGTGTTATGCGTACGCGCTCGATGGCGCGAAGCGACCGGTGCGTACGGTTGTCTCGAATGTCGGGCATCTCCTGTATTGCGATCTCGTACGCGGTGACAAGGCGGCAATCGTGGCTGAACGCTTGCTTCGCCCGGACATGCTATCCGGGTGGGGGGTGCGCACGCTCTCGTCGGACTCCGTGCGGTACGACCCGGACAGTTATCATAATGGCAGCATCTGGCCGCATGACAACGCGCTAATCGCCCTCGGGATGCGGCGGGCAGGGTGCGCGGACGCTGCCACGACGGTGGCTACGCAGGTGATCGCGGCAGGTCTCGCGCAGCCGCTCAACCGAATTCCCGAACTGTACGCGGGATACACGCGGGAGGCGGCAACGGTCGCGCCCGTGCCCTATCCGGTCAGTTGCTCGCCGCAAGCGTGGTCGGCCGCAAGTGCGTTCGCCTTTGTCGAGGCGATGATTGGCCTCAAGGTTGACGGACGGACGGGTGAGATCGCCTGCACGCCGCACCTCCCGGCCTGGCTCTCATTTGTTCGAGTGCGTGGCCTCCGGTTCGGCCAGACGCGAGCGGATATCGCAATCACCCGCGATGGCCCAGCCGCCTATCGCGTCGCTATCACGCGCGCGGACGGCGTGCATACGGAATATCAGGTAGTGGGCGCGTAAGGCGTCATGGGGTGGCGTAGGTTGCAACCTACGCCACCGGATCGCGTGTTCAGTCCGCGGCTTGCATAGTCTCAACGTGGAAGGGCGAAAGGTCGGGTTCCTGCTTGCTGATCAGCAGATCATAGATGTGCTCGTAGCCAACGGCCATCGAGCGTGCTGAGAAATGCTGCTCGACCTGCGCCCGGCATGTCGCCCGGTCAATCTCGTCGAGATGGCTCGCCGCTTCGACGAGGCCATCCACCGTCGGGCGGATGAAACCCGTTACGCCGTCAATGACAATCTCCGGCACCGAGCCGCATGGCGTCGCGAGCACGGGCGTGCCGCAGGCCATTGCCTCGGTCATCGTCAGGCCGAACGGTTCGGGCCACTGAATCGGGAAAAGCAAGGCGCGGGCGTTGCCAAGGAACTCGCTCTTCTCATCGTCGCCGATTTCGCCGATCCACTCGACCATCTTGCCGTCAATTTCGTCTTTGACGAGGTCGAAGTATTCGGGATGATCGTCGTCCACCTTTGCGGCGATTTTGAGCGGGATGCCGGTGCGCTTGGCGATCTCGATTGCCTGCACAATACCCTTGTGTGGCGTGATCCGTCCAAGAAAGGCGAAGTAGCCGCCACTGCCGTCGCCGACATGCAGGTGGCGGAGATCAATACCGTTGTAGACATTGCCGACCCAGTTTGCCTGTGGTAGCGGATACTGCTGGTGTCGGCTTATCGAATTTACCGCTGCGTCCGGATAGGCATCGAAGATCATCGGCAACGTCGGCAAGTCCAAACGCCCGTGCATCGTCGTCAGCACCGGGGTACGAACGAAGCGCGTGAACGGGAAGGTGAAGAAATCCACATGACTGTGGATAACATCGAAGTCGTCCGCCTGCTCAAAAACGCGACCAAGTTGGATCATTTGCGGCGGATGCATATCCCGCGGCATCTCGATTCCGGGCAGCAGGCGCAAGCCCGATGGCACGAGCGGGACAAGGTGCGCGAGGGTCTCCGAGTCTCCTGTCGCGAAGAGCGTCACATCATGCCCGCGTCGGACGAGTTCATTGGTCAGCGCCGCGACGACGCGCTCCGTGCCGCCATACTTCAATGGCGGGACACGTTCGGCTAATGGCGCGATCTGCGCGATGCGTAATCGGTTGGTTCTCATTCGATCATTCCCCCTCAAGAAACCG
>JBBSFO010000193.1:0-8286 GCA_038238655.1 Thermomicrobiales bacterium
AAATTGACGAAATCAAGCCCATCGAGGATATGGTTGAACTCGCCCCGGATGTACTCGGCGTCCTGCCACGGGAGCGTGCGAATGTCGCAGGTGATGTGGCACCGCTCCGCGATGCTATTGGACTTGACGCCTGCCTGGATCATCGAGACGCCGATGGTCATGCGAGAAAGTGCCTTGAGGGTTGAAGCGAGCGACGGCTCGCGCTCCCCGACGCGCCCGATGATCCGTTCGACATTGTCCGCATTCGCCGGTTCCGCAACGCCCGCCAATTGGTCGAGATGCTGGAACATCGGGTCGGTGGCGTCCAGCGTTGGCTCGTACGATTTGATGCGCTGAATCACCTCGTATGCGCGGTCAATCGCGTTGTCGGCACGCCACGGCTGGGAGGCGTGAAAGCCGCGCCCGCGCACATCGAGATGCACCTCGTAGCGTCCCTTCTCGCCGAGTGAGAAGAAATAGACGAGCGTGCCGTCCGCCAGTCGCATCGGGATGCCACCGCCGCCCTCGTTGACCGCTGCGGTCGTATTCACCAGGTCGGGGCGGTGCTCGGCGAGCCAGCCGAAGCCGTAGACGCCACCGGACTCCTCGTCCGCGCCCGATTCGATGTGCAGGTCACCCTGCAGCCGCACCCCGGCCCTTTTCAGGAAGATCGCCGCCATCGTGCTTCCCGCAACGGTGCTCTTCATGTCTGAGCTGCCGCGCCCCCAGAGTCGCCCGTCCTTGATCTCGCCACCGAAGGGGTCCACCGTCCATAGGCTCGCATCCTCGACGGGGACGACATCGGTGTGTCCCAGCAGGCCGAGCGAGCGATCCGTGCCGCCCGCGCCCGTGATGATCGAGACGACATTCCCCCGCGTCGGCGCACTCTCGACGACCGTGCTCTCGATCCCGTCCGCCCGCAGTTTCGCGGCGAGAAATTCAGCAGCAGGCGTCTCGTTGCCCGTCGGCATCACACCGGTGCTGACCGTATTGATCCGCACCAGGTCCCGCGCGAGCGCGATCACCTCATCCCGCCCCGCCTCGACCATATCCAGCACCTCATCCAGCGTCGCCATCCTCCCCACCTTTCAAAGAAACCACTTGAACCGTAGAGACGCAGAGAACGCAGAGAACGCAAAGAGAAGAGAGTGCAAAGGAGCCATGAAGAACGTGTATATCACATGATCCCCAAATTTCTCTCTTCTCCCCTCCGCGCCCTCTGCGTTCTCCGCGCCTCTGCGGTTTCCCGGTTTCAACGCATTGGCGGCGGGTGGAAGTCGAGGTTGATAAGTTCGAGGCGACCGGCGCGGAGAGCCTGGAGATGCTTCCGTTGCTGACGCATGACGAACTCCAGTGGGTGGCCGGTGCGAAAGGGGAAGAGGGCGAGCATTTCTTCGTAGGCGGCGATTGCCTTCGGATGGTCGCCCTCTTCCTCATAGAGTTTGCCCAGTTCGCTCCAATGCCACCATTCCGGCGCGCCCTGGGCGATTGCCTGCTCCACCCAGGCAATCGCTTGCCCGCGCGAGGCGTTGATCGCCGGGTGCGCACGCAGCACTGTCATGCCGATCAGCACACGTATATTCGTCGGATCGAGCGCGTACGCCTCCGTATAGCGGCGTACGGCCTCCTCCTCCTTTTCTGGTGTGAAAAAGACGCTGCCGGTGAGCATTGTCGCGAGGTCCGCGAGGATCGCGGCGCGCGCCCGGTCATCGGTCGCAATCGCCGCCGCGTCACGGAGCGTTGCGAAGGCCGTCTCGTGCTCTTCCTCATCGAAGGTTGCGGTGGATCGCTCGAACTGCGCCCGTCCAAGCGCGCGGAGTGTATCAGCGGCACGCGTCTCCGCGACGAGTATCTCCGCCATCTCCACTGCGTCATCGTACTCGCCTGCGGCGAGCAATTGATCAATACGAATCAACGCGGGTGCATAGTCGGGCATGTCAGCCATCCGTGGCAGTCCTTTCCACTTCCACCCATCCTATCGCGCTGCACGCCACCTGAACAGGCTGAAACCGGAGAGAACCGCAGAGACGCAGAGAACACAGAGAAATATAAAGAAGAAGGGAGATTGAATAGGTAAGACGCGACAAATCGTCGTGTCGCGTCCCCAAGTATTGTTCTTGTCCCCGCTGCGCTCTCTGCACCCTCTGTGTCTCTGCGGTTCTCCCCGGTTTCCGTTATCGGTGCGTGACGGCGGCGCGGGGGCCGGCGGCGGCGACATCGGGGCTGACGGCATCGGCGAACTGCGCAAAGTTGGCGTGGAAGCGCTCGGCGAGGTCGCGCGCTTTGACGTCATAGGCATCGGGATCGGCCCACGTCGTGCGCGGCTGCAAGACATCAGGCGGCACACCAGGGCACGAAACGGGTACGCCGACGCCGAAGACCGGATCGGGCGTCGTCTCGACCGTTGTCAGTGAACCATCGAGCGCCACTGCGACCATTGCGCGCGTGTAGGCGATAGACATGCGATGCCCGACGCCCGCCGGGCCACCCGTCCAGCCTGTGTTGACAAGCCAGACATCGGCACCGTGCTGGGCGATCCGCTCGCCGAGGAGGCGTGCATACAGCGTCGGCGGGTGGACGATAAAGGGTGCGCCGAAGCAGGTACTAAAGGTCGCCTGCGGCTCGGTGACTCCCCGTTCGGTGCCCGCGACTTTCGCGGTGTAGCCGGAAAGAAAGTAGTACTGCGCCTGCGCCGGGGTGAGACGTGCGATCGGCGGCATCACGCCGAAAGCATCCGCCGTCAGCATAATGATGTTCTTCGGATGCCCGCCAACGCCGGAGGTATCGGCATTCGCGATATGTGTGATCGGATAGGCGGCACGGGTATTCTCCGTCAGCGAATCGTCGTCGAGGTTGAGGCGGCGGGTACGGCTGTTGATGGCGACATTTTCGAGGATCGTGCCGAAGCGGTGCGACGCCGCATAGATATCCGGCTCTGCGGTGGGGGAAAGATTGATCACCTTCGCATAGCAGCCCCCCTCGAAGTTGAAGACGCCGTGGTCGCTCCAGCCATGCTCATCGTCGCCAATCAGGGTACGGGAGGGGTCGGACGAGAGCGTCGTCTTGCCCGTGCCGGACAGGCCGAAAAAGATCGCCACATCCCCCTGCGGCCCGTAGTTCGCCGAGCAGTGCATCGAAAGGACATTCTGCAACGGCAACAGGTAGTTCAAGATCGTGAAGACGCTCTTTTTCATCTCGCCCGCGTACTCGGTGCCGCCGATCAGCACTTCTTTCGTGGCGAAGTTGAGGACGATAAAGGTCTCCGAACGCGTGCCGTCCTCATCGGGGTTCGAGTGGAAGTGCGGCGCGCAGATAATCGTGAAGTCGGGCATAAAGCCGGACAGGTCTTCGTCGGGGTCCGGGCTAATGAGGAGGTTACGCATGAACAGGGCGTGCCACGCGAGTTCGGTAATGACGCGAACATTGAGCCGGTAGCGCGGATCGGCGCCCGCATAGCAATCCTCCACGTACAGGTCGCGGCCACTGAGGTACGAGAGCATGCGTTTCTTGAGCGCCTCGAACTGCTCCTGCTCCAATGGCTGATTGACGCTGCCCCACCAGATATTCGCCTCGCTCCCCGGTTCGCGGGCGATGAATTTGTCCTTCGGGGAGCGGCCGGTGTACTTGCCGGTGCGGACGACGACCGGGCCGTCCTGCGCGATCACCCCTTCACGCCGCCGGACGATCTCTTCGTACAGGGCAGGCGTCGTCAAATTCCAACCGACGCTCATCAGGTTCCTGATCCCGTGGTGGTCAAGTCCGTGTTGCACGCCATCCTTACCCTGTCGCTGCATACACTTCCCTTCTTTCCTGACGATGGACACACGGGCGGCGATGGTCGCAATGCCGCCCGGCCTTGTCTGATACCCGCTATTGTGTGGCTAATGGCGCGCGCTGTCCACCGTTTGATGGTCTCATGCTCGGCCCTGAATCGCACGATGATTGCCATCGTGTATGATCGCAGCCGTGATGACACGCGTACACTCGCGCGGAAGGGACACGATCATGACGACATCACCAGCCGGGGATTCGCTCGGCGTCAACGATACGCGCATCCCGGCGACGATCCTCACCGGCTTCCTCGGCAGCGGCAAGACGACGCTCTTGAACCATATCCTCCGGGAGAACCCCGGCCTCAGGATCGCGATCATCGTCAATGAACTTGGCGATGTGGGCATTGACGGCGGGCTGATCGAGCAGACCGAACCCGGCGACATCGTCGAACTGACGGCGGGCTGTATCTGCTGCACGATTCGGGGCGATCTGCTGATCGGCTTGCGGCGCATCTTGCAACGAGATGAACCGCCCGAGTACCTGATGATAGAGACGACGGGCATCGCCGACCCCCTCCCCGTCGCACAGACCTTTTTCATCCCGGGCCTGACGCAGCTTGTGCGGTTAGATGGCATCGTCACCCTCGTGGACGCCGATCAGATTCGCGGCCAGGTGCAGATGAGCGAGATGGTGCCGGCGCAGATCGAATTCGCGAACATGATCCTGCTCAACAAGGTGGACCTGGTCACGCCCGACGAATTGGCGACCGTCGAGGCGGGCTTGCGGAAACTGAACCCGTACGCGCCGATCCTGCGGTGCAGCCACGGCAACGTGGACTTGCGCCTCCTCCTCGATGTCGGCGCGTTCAAGGTGGACGATCGCTTCACCGAAGGCGCGGCTCGCTGGCTCGCGGACGAAGCGATACATGACCATGAGCATGCGCATCATCACGGCCATTTGGATGATGAGGCGATCACCACCGTCTCGTTCGTGACGCGCGAGCCGTTCGACGTGACGCGGCTGGAAGCCTTCTGGGGCGAACTGCCGGAGACTTGTTTCCGGGGCAAGGGCGTGCTGAACATACAAGGATATGAGGAGCGATGCGTCTTCCATCAGGTCGGCGCACGCGTACTCGTCGAGGCACAGCGACCGTGGCGCGCGGACGAAACGCGCGAAAGCCGCCTCGTCTTCATCGGCAAGGCGCTTGACAGCAAAGCGATTTGTGCGAAACTACGTCAGTGCGCCGCGACTACGCGGGCAACAACGAGATAATAACACGTAACAGGTAACAAGACGGCACACATCCTCTTGTTCCTTGTTACTTTTGCCTTGTTACTCGCGTGAGGAGGAACGACGTGAAGGTATCCGCATCCGTCAAGAAGCGCAGCCCGGACGATATCGTCGTGCGGCGCAAGGGCAAAATCTACGTCATCAACAAGCGCAACCCGAAGCACAAGCAGCGGCAGGGTTAATTCGGCGCTTGACCCAACCGATGATACGACAAGGGAGAGGTGATACGCTTCTCCCTGTTCGCGTTTATCGTGACGAAGTCCCCTTCCCCCTCATTGCTCCACCGCTCGTTGCTGTTACGCCTCGCTGATGCTCCGGGAGGACTGCCCAGACCATGCGCTTGCGCTCAGGAATGCGGGGGAGCGGTACGCCGTCCACCATCGTCAGGGTGTTGACGAGGCGGCGTGTCCCCGGACGGGGCATCATCTGCGTGTCGTAGAAGGTGTACTCGCCCTCCTCGATGCGGAACAGGGCGATATCCGCCACACTACCGGGCGTGATCGTCCCGAGGTCGGAGCGGCGCATCGCGGCGGCAGGGCGGCTCGTCGCGCGCTTGATTACGTCGGGCAGGCTCATGCCGAGGTTGAGGAACTTCGAGAGCGTCGTCGGCAGATCGAACATTGGCCCTTGCACGGCGAGTTGGTGGATGTCGCTGCTGATGACGTCCGGCAGAATGCCTTGCGCCATCGCGATTTCGGCGGTGTCGAAGCCGAACGAGCCGGTGCCGTGGCCGATGTCGAGTAGCAACCCCGCTTTCTGTAGCGCGATCACGTCTTCCCGCACACGACCGTCCGCGCCGATGATCCGGTGCTGACCCTGCGTGCGGAAGCAGTGTGTGAGGATGTCTCCTGGGCGCAGCAGCGCAAGCACCTCGTCGAGGTCGGGCGGGCTACTGCCGATATGGACCATCAACGGCAGATCAACGGTGTCCGCCAACTCGCGCGCCAGTTCCAGCGGGCGGATACCGACACCGCGCGTCGTACTCGCGTCTATCCGCGCCTTGATACCAAGAATGATGTCTCGGTTCTCTTCGACAATGCTGACGGCGAGCGGAACATTGCAGTATTCGAGCGTTGCCAGTTCGAACGTCGGCGCGATTAGGCCAATCGCCGAGAGATTGAGGAGCGCGAACGTGTGCACGCGGTTTGGCTCGGCGATATAGCGGCGGAAACCGGGGAAGGAGTACGCGCCCGCGCTGCCGACATCGAGCCAGGTCGTCACACCCGAACGCGCGGCAACCGGATCCGCCTCGATGCCCCAGTACGTCACACCCCAGTAGATATGCGTGTGGAGGTCTATCAGCCCCGGCGTGACATACTGTCCCGTTGCGTCAAAGACGGTGTGCGCACGGCTGCGGTCGAGGTCGGGCGCAATTACCGCCACGCGTCCGCCCGTGATGCCGACATCGAGCCGCCCGCTGATCCCCGCGCCCGGATCGAGTACCTCACCACCGGCGATGATCGTATCGTACCGAGTAACATTGTCGCTGCCGCCCGATGCTCGTACTACCACAGCGTCTTCCTTTCTCATAGACCGTTCGCGGTTCGCGGTTCGCGGTTCGTCGTTCGAAGTGTGGAGTGCGAGGTTCAGTGATGGCAGCATACCGAACATCACGGTGTGACTCAAATCTCAACCGCCGGATGGGGGTGAGGTTCTTCGCCGCCTTAGTCTTCTCCCGCAATGCGCGTGATCGCCTCAAGGCTTTGCGTGATGTCCATCTCGGTCGTCGCCCACGAGGAGACGCTAATGCGCATCGCGGTTTGACCTTGCCAGACGGTGCTACCGCACCAGCACGTCCCCTCCGCCTGCACCGCCGCGACAGTACGTCGGGTCGCTTCCGCATCGCCGAACGAAACAAGCACTTGATTGAGTTCCACATCGTTGAGAATATCGTATCCGGCTGCGCGCAGGCCATCGGCCATCTGGGCGGCGTACCGGCAATTGCGATCGATCAAGTCCGCCAGCCCGCTCCGACCGAGCGAGCGCAGCGCCGCCCAAATGTCCACCGCACGCGCACGCCGCGACGATTCCGGGGTGTAATGGTTTGGCTCGCGCCCGCCGCTCTGCTGCAAATAGGCGGCGTTGAGCGTCATCGAGCCACGCAATGACTCGGGGTCACGGACGAAGGCGAGACCGCTGTCGTACGGCACGTTCAGCCACTTGTGCGCATCCGTCGCCCACGAATCCGCCTCCCTAATCCCCGCCACGAGGTGCGCCCGCCCCGGCGCCGCTGCCGCCCACAGCCCGAACGCCCCGTCCACATGCACCCATGCATCCGCTTCGTGCGCCCATGCGCAGAGGTCGGCAGCGGGATCGAAAGCGCCAGTATTGACGTTGCCCGCCTGGATGCAGACGATGGTGGGGCCGGAGAGGGGAGGCAGGGCATCGGCACGCATCCGCCCCTGCCCATCCACCGGCACGGTGACAACCCGGTTGCGGCCAAAACCGACGAGACCCAATGCCTTGACGAGACTCGCATGCACCTCCGCGCCAACGACGACGGTGATCGGTGGGGCGCCGAAGAGGCCGTCCGCCTCCACATCCCAGCCAACGCGTGCCAGCACCGCGTGGCGCGCCGCCGCGAGGGCCGTGAAGTTCGCCACCGTCGCGCCGGTCACGAAGCCACCACCGCATCCGGCGGGCAGGTGCAGCGCGTCGCGCAACCAGTCGAGTGCGATCTCTTCAAGCGCGGCGACGACGGGTGACATGATCGCGAAAGCGGAGTTCTGGTCCCACGCGCCCGCGAGCCAGTTCGCAGCGAGTGCGGCGGGCAATGCGCCACCCGTCACGAAACCGAAGTACCGCCCGCCTGCCGACGCGACCGTCGCCGGGGAGCCGACCGCGTCGAGCAGCGCGATGACGGCAGCGGGGTCCGTTGGTCCGTCGGGGAACGACCCCGCCAGTTCCGGGAGCCGCCGAATCGCCTCCGGCGTCGGGCTGACTGGCCGATCATCCAGGCCTGCGAGGTAACGTGTCGCCCGTTCCATGGTGTCGCGCAGCAGCGTTTCCATGATTCCCCCTTCCGTAACGATCTTTATCGCCGAAAGCAGTGTAATGGAAGCGGCATGCGTGAGATAGGGCCAATACCTGACGACGATAGATTGTAGGAGTTACGCAGTTGAGGTCAGGGTATAGCGAGGATTGGTCAAATAGGAGCGCACGGCATGGCGGATGATGTCTGTCTTCGCTTCCCACCAACTCACTCCCGTCACCAATCGGTGTTGCTCGAAGCGCAAGAACGCC
>JBBSFO010000194.1:0-8270 GCA_038238655.1 Thermomicrobiales bacterium
CGGGTGCGGCGACTGGTAGAGCGTCGTGCGCGTGTTGCCGCCCGGCATCACCCGGCGAGCGCGCGCAGCCAACGCCGCCGACGCAGACGACATCGCACGAAAGCCTTCCTGCCGCTGATCAATCGCTGCCATCCCGCCCCCCTTTCTCTCACTGCCTACAGATTGTACGCGCAGTATACGCGGTTATCTCCGGTTTCCTCACTTGGTGACGGAGATGAACTTGAGGCGCGGGTAGGTGCCGAGGACGGCGGGATGGTAGACGCCCTGCACAGTCGGTTTGGTGACGAAGAAGGCCTGGTTGAAGTTGATCGGGATGCTCGCACCCTGCTGCACGAGGACGGTTTCCGCCTCCTGATACATCTTCGTGCGCATCGCCTGATCGGTCGTCCCCTTCGCTTTGGCGATCAGGCTTTCGAACTGGTCGTTCTTCCAGTGTGTGTGGTAGAAGTCAGTATCGGCGGAGAAAAGGAAGTTGTGCCAGTTGCTCGGATCGCCGTAGTCCGACCCCCAGCCGCCGTAGTAGAGATTGAACGGCTGTGTTGCCCGCGCACTCCGCCACGCCGTATACGCTTTGGCTTCCATCGCGTTCAACTGCACGGTGATACCGAGGTTCTTCTTCCATTCGTTCTGGATGAATTCGAGGATCGTCTTCGCCACCGAACCGTTCGCATAGATGAGCGAGAAGTCGGCCGACCACCCCTGACCATTCGGGAAGCCCGCGTCCGCCAGCAACTGCTTCGCCTTCTCCACCCCACCCATCAAGGCGGCAGATGGAAAATGCCCGGCAATGTCCGGCGGCAGGATCGTCGCGGCAGGGAGGTAATACTTCTTCAGCACAATATTCGTCAGCGTCTCCCGGTCGAAGGCAAGAGAAAGTGCATTGCGCACCCGGACATCGCTGGTTGGCTTATTCGTCGCGCCGCACTGGATCATGTTCGTTTGCGAGAGCGGGTAGCCCGTCAATTCTTTGGAGAGCTTGGGGTCCTTCAGGACGCGGTCGTACTCGCCCGGAGAGACCTGCGCGCTGTCGAGTTCGTTGTTCTCGTAGGCGGGGAGGCCCTTGGTGAGCGGGTCATCGTAGATAGTGAATTCGGCGTGGGTGATCGTCGGCTTCGGCCCCCAGTAGTTCGGGTTCGGCTCGAAGACCTGCAACTGGTCGTGCTTCCAATCCTTGAGGATATAGGGGCCATTGCCGACGATGTTCGCCGCTTCCAGCCACTTCGCCCCGAACTTCTCGATGATGTGTCGGGGGGTCGGGTAGCAGGTCCACGTTGCGGCGAGCAGCGGGAAATAGGGCGCGGGCGCAGTCAGTGTCACCTCGAAGGTTGCATCGTCGAGCGCCTTCGCGCCGAGTTGATCGGGCGGCATCGCGCCTTTGACGATTTCGAGCGCATTCTTGACGCTCGCCAGCGAGGCGGTATAGATCGAGGCGGTTTTCGGGTCCACGACCCGCCGCCATGCGTACTCGAAATCCTTCGCAGTCAGCGGCGTGCCGTCGGACCATTTCAGGCCGGGGCGCATTTTGAATGTCCAGACCGTCGCGTCCGCATTCGTCTGGTACGAAACCGCCTGCGCCGGTTCGAGCTTCCCGTCCTTCCAACTGATCGTCACTAGCCCCTCGAACACCTGCGGCTCGTTGACCGGGTCCTGGCAGTTCGCGGGATCGAAGTTGATTGGCTCCGGGCCGGCGAAGCGGAATGTCTGCTTGTCCGCGAGGTTGGTGGCGCTCGCTGCCGATGATGGAGCAGCCGCCGTGGGGGCAGCGGCGGCAGGAGCGGATGTGCCCGCCGCTGGCGGAGCGGTCGGGGCCGTTGTCGCGATCCCAAGTGACTGCGGCACCGCTGTCGCGGTCGCCGCCGGCCCCGCCGCAGTCGGAGCGGCGACCGTTGGGGCAGACGCGGCGGGTGCGGGCGTGCTGGTCGGCGCATTCGCCGTGCCACCACACGCGGCAAGCGCTGCCGTCGCCGCCCCCGCCGCCGAAAGCGCCAGCAGCCTGCGCCGCGTAAGGGTCACTGCACCGATGCTCGGCATCCGTTTGTCCATCATCCCGTGCCCCCTTCTCTCATACACTTCCATGATAGCCCTGTCGTTTTCCGTAGGGGCGGTGCTCGAACCGCTCTCCATCAGTCGCCACCCCACGATTGCGAGAGGTCGAGTGCCATCGCCAACGCGGGAGGGCGGTTCAAGCACCGCGCCATGAGTATCGTGAAACGGTATCCCTGCCCATAGATCGAGCAGCAGATACGCGGACATCGAAGCGGAATGAACCGCAGAGACGCAGAGAACGCAGAGAGGGTGAAAAAGATATTTCCTCCTTCTCTCCTCCGCGTTTCTCTGCGTCCTCTGCGTCTCTGCGGTTAGTCCCCGGTTACGTCATTTCGTGAAGTAGGCGTACTTGCCGCGTGGGACGGAGCCGAGAATGGCCGGATGGTAGACGCCCTGCAAGCTCGGCTTGATGACGTAGAAATCCTGCCTGTGGTAGAGGGGCAGGTGTACCGCCTCCTGCACGAGGATCTTCTCTGCTTTCTCGTATTCTGTTGCTCGTGCCGCCTTGTCCGTCATTCCCTTCGCCTTGGCGATAATGCCGTCGAACTCCGGGTTATTCCAGTGCGTGTTCCAGAAGTCCGTCCCGCTGGCGAAGAGGAAATTGTGCCAGTTTGCCGGATCGCCATAGTCCGACCCCCAGTAACCGTAGAGGCCATTGAAGGGTTGCGTCTTGCGGGAAACGCGGAATTCAACCGCCGCCTTCGATTCGCGGCTGTCGAGTTTGACATCGATGCCAAGGTTCTTCTTCCATTCCGCCTGCAGGAATTCCAGGAAGAGTTTCGTCGTCGCGCCCGCCGCGTAGACAATTGTGAAGTCGGCAGGCCAACCCTGCCCGTTCGCGAAGCCAGCTTCCGCCATGAGGGACTTCGCTTTGTCCACACCGCCTGTGAGCGCCGCCGCCGGGTTATAGCCGGGAATGTCCGAAGGCAGGATCGTCGGTGCGGGAAGGTAATACTTCTTTAGCACCGTGTTGATCAACGCGTCCCGGTCGAAGCCGAGCGAGAGGGCTTGCCGCACCTTGACATCGCTCGTTGGTTTGTTCGTCGCGTCCCAGTGTAGCATGTAGGTGCCTGATCCGGGGAAGCCCTTCATCTCCTTGGAGAGCTTGGCATCCTTCAACGCGCGATCATAATCTGAGGCAGAAACCTGCGCTGTATCCACCTCGTCGTTCTCGTACGCGGCGAGTCCCTGCTGCAAGTACGACGAGTCCGGGTAGATTTTGCACTCGACGCGCGTGATGACTGGCTTCGCACCCCAGTAATTCGGGTTAATCTCGAAGGCTTGGAGTTGGTCGTGCTTCCATTCCTTCATCATGTATGGCCCGCTGCCGACGACATTGCCTGCTTCAAGCCACTTATCACCAAATTTTTCGATGATGTGCTTCGGTGTCGCGAAGTAAGACCACGTCGCGGCGAGAAGCGGAAAGAATGGGATGGGTGTATTCAGCGTGATCTCCAAGGTGTTGTCATCGAGCGCCTTGACACCTAGTTGATCCGGCGGGACCTTCCCCGCCGCGACCTCCGGCCCATTCTTAATATTCTCGGCAGCCGCCGAATACTTCGAGGCAACTTTTGGGTCCGGAATGCGCTTGATCGAATATTCGAAGTCCTTCGCGGTCAGCGGCGTGCCATCGGACCACTTCAGGCCGGGGCGGAGCTTGAACGTCCAGACTGTCGCGTCCGCATTCGCCGCATAGCTGATTGCGTGCGCCGGTTCGATCTGATTGTTCGTCCAGTTGACCGTCACAAGGCCTTCGAACATCTGCGGTGTGTTCGCTGGGGTGGAAGCGACTTGCGGATCGAAGGTCGTCGGCTCGACATCTAAGTAGCGAAAGATTTGCTTGTCCGCGAGGTTCGCAGGCTTGGTTGGCTGCGCAGCAGCGGCTACTGCCGAACCGGCCGGGGCCGTGCCCGTTGTGCCCGCCGCTACGGAACCGGCCGGGGCAGTCACACCAAGCGTCTGCGGGACATTCGTCGCCGTCGGCGCCGGCCCGGCCGCTGTCGCGGCGGCGGCAGGCTTAGTTGCCGCCGGGGTGGCGGTCGGCGCGGCGGTTGTGCCGCCGCACGCGGCGAGCGCCGCCGCTGCCGTACCCGCCGCCGAAAAGGCGAGGAATCTGCGCCGTGTGTAGGCGCGTGCCGTCAATTTCGTACCCTCTTCCACCGGAAACCTCCTAATTCACTCTTCCCAACGTCCACACGCTGGCGGGACGCCTTATTTCTTCATCCACGGGTCGAACGCGTCCCGCAGACCATCCCCAATGAAATTGAACGAGAGTACCGTCAGCGACAGGACGACGGCAGGTGCGACAAGCATGTAAGGGTAGGAGCGCAGGTCAGCGATCCCTTCCGAAATCATCAGACCCCACGATGGCACAGGTGGATTGATGCCGAGGCCGATGAAACTGATCCCCGCCTCGCCGAGGATAGCGGCGGGGATACCGAGCGTCGCCGCGACAATGACGACCGCGAGCGTGTTCGGCAAGAGATGCCGCACGATGATCCGGCCGTTAGACGCGCCGATGCAGTGCGCCGCCTCGACAAACTCTTTTTTCTTCAGCGAAAGCACCTGCCCGCGCACGAGCCGCGAAACCGTCAGCCACGAGAAGATGCTGAGGCCGATAAAGACGCCGAGCGTACCGCCCGTCGCGGCATCGAAGTTCTTCAGCGGTAGCAGCCACCCGCCATTGATGTGCAGAAACTTCGCCTTCAGGTAGGTCATGAAAATGATAATGAAAAGCAGGTTCGGGATCGCGTACAGCACATCCACGATGCGCATCAGGAGTGAATCCACCCAACCGCCCTTGTATCCGGCGATCAATCCGACCGGCACGCCGATCAGGACAATCATCACCGGGATGAGGAGGCCGACCGACAGCGAGATGCGCGTGCCATAGATAATCCGGCTGAGAATGTCCCGCCCCAGTCGGTCCGTGCCGAGCAGATGGCCCGGCGAGCCGATGCCCTGGGTCGTCGCCGTTATGTCCTGCGTCGCGTAGTGATACGGCGCGACGAAGGGAGCGGCGATGGCGGCGAGGATGACGATACCGATAAATACCAGCCCGGAAAGCGAGGCTTTGTTGCGGATAAATCGCCGCCATGCATCCTGGGTCATTGAAACGCTCTTCGGCGCGATGACCGGCGCGGCCAGCGTCAACGGGGTGGTGGTTGCGGTCGTGTTCGTTGCCATGTTTTGTTTACTCCGGCATCAGGCTGACTATTCGTAGGCAATGCGCGGGTCGAGGACGCCGTACAAGAGGTCCACGATCAGATTCATGACCGCGATGATCGTCGCGAACATCAGGACGGTGCCGAGCATCACCGGGTAATCCCGCCCCGAAACGCTCTTGACAAAGTACCGCCCAATCCCCGGCACGTTGCACGTCGTCTCGATAAAGAATGAGCCGGTAATGACATTCGCGAACGAAAGCCCGAGCACCGTCGCGACGGGGATCAGCGCGTTCCGCAATCCATGCCGGACGATCACGCCACGCTCATTCAACCCCTTCGCGCGCGAGGTGCGGATGTAATCCTGCCGCAAAACATCGAGGAGGCTGGCCCGCGTGTAGCGGGCGAGGATCGCGGCGGGGCCGAGCGCGAGCGCAAAGGCGGGAATCAAGGTTGTCTTGCTGAAAATACCGTTCCAGCCGCCCGTTGGCACGAGATGCAACGTATTGGCAAAGAGCAAAATAAGCAGCGACGCGATCACATACGATGGGGCGGAGATGCCGATGATCGCGCCGAAGGTGCAGAAGTAATCAACGGGGGTGTTTTGCTTGATCGCGCTGAATGTTCCCGCCGTGATGCCGATCAGCGCGGCGAGGATAATCGCCACCAGCCCGAGTTGGAGCGAAACGGGGAAGAAGTCGTGAAAGATGTCGCCCACCGTCCGACCACGTTGCGCAAACGACAGGCCGAAGTCGCCGTGCAGCGCGTTCCACAAATAGTTGGTGTATTGCCTCCAAAGCGGCAGCCCCGTGCCGAATTTCTCGTTGAGCGCCTTCAGCGCTTCGCCGGTAATCGGCTTATCCGCGTCATCCCACGGCCCGCCGGGCGTCGCGTGAATCAGCAGGAATGAAATCGTATAGACCGCCAGCAGCGTCGGTATCAAGAGCAAGATGCGGCGGATCGCGTACCGGCCCATCGTTCCCTATCCTTTGCTAGCGCCATCGAACGCCGTCATCCAGATGCACAACGCCGCCCCGCGTATACGGGACGACGGCACATTCTCGCTTGCATGACGCACCGTGTCTACGGTCACGTTCACATGCCTTCTCTGCGAGGATTGTGCAATAATACTAGCAGCACACCCCACCACTGTAAAGGGCCACTTTTGGTAGCAATGAGGACTTTGCGCCTCACTCGTTGCTCATTGCTCGCGTAGCGCCCGCACCGGTGAAAGAGCGAGCAGGAGCGGCGCGAGTAACTGGCCACCAACGGAGACGAACAGCGCCGCACGCAGACCAATTGTCTGCCCGAGCAGTCCGCCGAGCAGCAAGCCGCCGAGGGTCGCGCTCCATTCGATGAAGCGGAGGCTCGCGTTCATCCGCCCGAGGAGGTGATCGGGCGTGCGCGCTTGCAGCACGCTCACCTGATTGATTTCATAGATCGTCGCCGCGCCATCGCCGAGGATTTGCTGCACCAGAAGCGAAACGACGATCCAGGCGAGCGGGCCGGAGGCGAGTGGGATGAAGATCGTCGTGACCACCGCGAGCAGGAGCGTCCCGAACATCGTTGGGCCGATTCCCCATCGCCGTGTCACGCGCGCCGCCAGCACCGCGCCAATCAGCGCGCTAATACCGCCGATAGACCAGACAATTCCCTGCACGGCGGGCGAGACGTGAAGTTCGCGCGTGACATAGAGGACAATTGCTGCGCCAATGATGGAGCGAAAGAGCGTCCACACGCCGGTAACGCGGGCGAGCGCGTGGAAGTTGGGATGATCGCGTAGCAGGCGCAACCCGGCGCCGATCTCCTGCCAGGTCCCTTCGCGCTCCGTCGCCCGCGCGGGCGGCGGTTCGTCCGCGCGGATCGTTGCCAGCGAGCCTGCCGAAATGAGAAAACTAAGGCAGTCCAGCAGGATCGTGCCGGGGATGGTGAGGATCGGCAACAGAAACCCCGCGATGCTCCACCCACCGAACTCCGCTGCCGCCGCGCTCGCCTGCAACCGGCTGTTCCCCTCGATCAGTTCGTCCCGCCGAACGAGCGACGGCAGATACGAGCGATACGCGACATCGAAGAAGACGGTCAGCACGCTGATGCACAAGGCGACGACCACAAGCAGCGGGATACTCAACCGACCGAACACGGCGGCGAGCGGGATGATCGCCAGCACGATGGCGCGTCCGATATCCACAACGATCATCACCGGGCGGCGGCGGAGGCGGTCCACCCAGACCCCGGCGAACAGCCCGACGATCAACCCCGGCCCGTACTGCGCGGCACTCAGGAGCGCCACCTGAACGGGCGAGGCATGGAGCGTCAGCACCGCAACAAACGTCAGCGCAAAGCCCCCAACGCGGCTACCGAGGAGCGAGACGGTTTGCCCCGCCCACAATCGCAGGAAGTCGTGATGCCGCCACAACCCGGCAAAGCGGGCGCGCGGCGGCGCGATCTGTGTTTCCATGTGAAACGTACTCCCTCACCGCAATCGAACGGTCGTGTGGTTGTGAAGGAGCGCGAGTGGAGGAATATCGGTAACACAGGCGAGAAAGCCTGCGCTATCGCTGAACTGGTGCGAACCGCACGCGCTCCTACAGCGCGGCGGTTCGGGCGATTGCGTTGAAACACACCTCGGGGCGGCAGTTCACGGGGTTTCCCTTTCGTACCGTACGCAGCAGTCTGTCCATGTGGCGTCAAGCATACGGGGATAAAGACGGCGGGTCAATCGTTTGACAGCACAGTTTCGGGCATTATGGATGCACCGTAGGAAATTCTTCGATCCAGCCGACGATGCGCTCCGGCGCGTCTTCCTGAAGAAAGGGAGTCGCGTCGTCCACTTCATGGGTGATCGCGTGGCGAGAGATCGCCTGCCGCTGGCGCAGCACAGCGGGCGGAAGCACGAGATCATGCATGCCCCAGATAAAGAGCGTCGGCGTGGCCGCGAACTGCGGCCATACCTCCTGTCACCATCGAACGCGACGTATTTCCCTTTCTCTATCGCGTCCACTCTGGCTGACCGGGAACCAATGCACGCACCGCGTTGTAGAAGAGACGAGAAGGAGCAAA
>JBBSFO010000195.1:0-8243 GCA_038238655.1 Thermomicrobiales bacterium
GTTCCTCGGTTGCCTCGCGCTGATTACGCTCTTCATGATGCTAATCTTGCGCTATTCCAAAGTCGTGATGACGGCAGGCGATTCGTTTGGGCAGTTGATCGCGATGGGGATTACCGCCCAACTGCTCTTTCAGGTAATCGTCAACATCGGCATGAATGCCCGGATGATGCCCGTTACCGGTGTGCCGCTACCGTTTATCTCGTACGGTGGGACACAACTCTGGACGCTGCTCGTCGGGCAGGGATTGATGCAAAGCATCCTCATGCGCCATCAAAAATTCGTCATCGGCTAACGATAACCGGAACGGGCCCAACGCACTTTCCGGTGGTGGCGGGCTTCAGCTTGCCGCAGCGAGGTTCGGCAGGCTGAAACTCGCCACCCGAAACAATGGCCGCGCGATGCCATGAAGTCGTGATACCATTGTGGGCGGTCATGCGGTGCGTGTGCAACGGACGAGAAGAACGGGGAGGAACGACGGTGGCGGAACTGACCCTCGATGAGGTGAACCATGTGGCGGCCCTCGCCTACCTCCGCTTCTCATCCGAGGAGTTGAACAGACTCCGCGGCCAATTAGATGGTATCCTCGACTACATCAACCAACTGCAGGAAGTGGACACCGCCGCTATCCCGCCGACCGCGCAAGTGATCGCCGTGACGAGCATCTTGCGCGACGACATCGTGCGCCCATCATTGCCGACATCCGTTGCGCTCGCGAACACACCACGCACCGAGGACGACTTCATTGAGGTGGACGCCGTGCTGGAGGCGTCCTGATGAGCGCAACGACCGCGAACCTGACCGACCTGACGATCGCAGAAGCTCGCCGCTTGCTCGACCGGCGCGAGATCGCTGCCGGGGAGTTGACCGAGGCACACCTCGACCGAATTGCTGCCGTGGATGGGCGCGTACATGCGTATCTGCACACGAGCGCTGATGTTGCGCGCGCGCAGGCAGCCGACGCGGACCGGCGCATCGCGTCCGGCGATACGGAACTGCTCACCGGCATCCCGCTCGCACTCAAGGATGTTCTCGTCACCACCGACGCGCCGACGACTGCTGGGAGCAAAATCCTCGAAGGGTTTCGCTCGCCCTATGACGCGACGGTGGTGGAGCGACTGCGGGCGCAGGGTGCGGTCTTCCTCGGCAAGGCGAACACGGACGAATTCGCGATGGGATCGAGCACCGAGAATAGTGCATACGGCCCGACGCGGAATCCGTGGAACCTCGCAATGGTGCCGGGCGGGTCGTCGGGTGGCCCGGCGGCGGCGGTCGCGGCGCGCGAGGCGATGGGATCGCTCGGCTCGGACACGGGCGGCAGTATCCGCCAGCCCGCCGGTTTCTGCGGTGTCGTCGGTGTGAAACCGACCTACAGTCGTGTTTCCCGCTATGGCCTGATTGCGTTCGGCAGCAGTCTCGATTGCATTGGGCCGTTCACGCGCACGGTAGAAGATGCTGCAATCCTCCTCGGCGCGATTGCCGGGCATGACCCACTGGACAGCACGAGCCTACCCGATCCCGTGCCGGATTACCGCGCCGCGCTGACGGATGATCTGCGTGGCGTGCGCATTGGCGTCCCGGCGGAGTATTTCGTCGAAGGAATGGACCCGGATGTTGAGGCGGCGGTACGCGCGGCGATTGCCGAACTGGAACGATTGGGCGCCGAAGCGGTGCCGATCTCGTTACCGTACACCAAATACGGCCTCGCGACGTACTACATCGTTGCCCCGGCGGAATGCTCGGCGAATCTCTCACGTTTCGATGGCGTGAAGTACGGCTACTCCCATCAGGCAGGCGACTTGCGCGATTCCTACGAACTGACACGCAGTGAGGGTTTCGGGCCAGAAGTGAAGCGACGGATCATGCTCGGCACGTACGCGCTCTCGTCCGGTTACTACGACGCCTACTATATCAAGGCGCAAAAGACGCGCACGCTCGTCAAACGCGATTTCGACGATGCCTTCACGCAGGTAGATGCCATCATAACGGCGACCTCGCCGTCCGTGGCCTTCCCGCTCGGTGCGAAGACCGACGATCCGCTCGCGATGTATTTGTGCGATGTCCTGACGATCCCGGCGAGCATGGCGGGGATACCCGGTATTTCGCTCACCTGCGGATTCAAAGGAGATTTGCCCATCGCCTTGCAGATCCTCGGCCCCGCGCTCGGCGAAGAAATTTGCCTGCGCGTCGCACACGCCTATGAGCAGGCGACGCCATGGAAGGATTGGCGTCCGTCACTATCATGATATGCTCGCCGAAATATACGCATTTTCCGAGACTTGACAGAGCGCAATGCGACGGCTACTGTACGTACACGTTCGATGCGTGATTGTCGTGTAGGTCGTTGCAGATGCGTCAGGCGGCGGGACAACGAAGTAGGCGCGGCCTCGCGCGATTGCAGCGGGTGGTGATCGTCATCGGCCTGCTGCTTGCGACCGCCTATGCAACGGTCGGTTTCGTCCGCCAGGAACAAACGGTGCGCCGCCTGACCGACGAAGTTGCGACGCGTCAGCACGACCTTGACGATGCGCATCGCGAGCAGCAAACACTTACCGCCGAGATCGCCGCGCTGAATGATCCCGCCCACTACACGCAGTACGCGACGCTCGTCGCGCGCCACACATTGACGCTCACCCGACCGGATGAGACGCTCTTCATCGTTACCTGGCAGGGTAGTGGCGATCCGAATGCGCCGCTACCCCCGCGTTCGACGGACTGGAAGGCGTTGCTCCGTGCCGCCAATATCCCAAACCCCTGACGAATCACCAATACTCGCAATTCCCTGGCCCCATACGGTCCATCGTGCCGCTACAGCGATGCTATGCGGCTGCGGCAGGCGCACGGTGCGTGCTAATGAGGTCTACGTCGAAATCGGCACCTATCATCGTGTCAACTGCTGGGGTTGCCTGGTCTTCTACGGCTGGGCAACGCTCGAAGACGTCCCCGATGCGATCCGCCCCGAAGTCGCCGCTGCCCAGGAGCGGGGGAAATCTTAGCCACAGAGGCACAGAGGACACAGTGAAACAACGATTCTTCTATGTCTCTCTGTGTCCTCTGTGCCTCTGTGGCTAATCTCTCGTTACATCGTGTTGAGGCTGTCGCGGAGGACATCGAGGTGTTCGAGGGCGAGGCCGGTGCCGATTGCGACGCACGAAAGCGGGTCTTCCGCGACGTAACAGGGCACACCGGTCACTTCGGTCAGCAATTCATTGAGGTTCCGCAGGAGTGCGCCACCGCCCGTGAGGATCATCCCCTTGTCAATGATGTCCGACGAGAGTTCCGGCGGCGTTTCTTCGAGGACGCCGCGCACCGCGCCGATGATCGCTTCGAGGGGTTCGGTGATCGCCTCAGTCACTTCATTGGCATGGATCTGGATCGTGCGCGGCAAGCCGGCGACCTGATCGCGCCCCCGGACATCCATCACGACGTCTTCATCGAGCGGCATCGCGCTCCCCATGAGAATCTTGATCTCTTCCGCCGTCCGCTCGCCGATCGCGAGGTTGTATTTGCGCTTGATGTAGTTGGCAATCGCGTCGTCGAACCGGTTGCCGCCAACGCGGATCGAGCGGGCAACGACGATGCCATTGAGCGAAATGACGGCGACTTCCGTCGTGCCGCCGCCGATGTCAATGACCATGTTGCCCGACGGGTCGGCGACGGGGATGCGCGCGCCAATCGCGGCGGCCAGCGGCTCCTGGATCAAATAAGCCCGGCGCGCCCCCGCTTGAAGCGCCGCATCGCGCACTGCACGCGTCTCCACGCCCGTCACGCCCGCCGGGATGCAGATCATCACTTCCGGCTTGACGAGCGAGAAGCGTCCGCACGATTTCGTGATGAAGTACTTCAGCATTTCCTGAGTAACGACGTAGTCAGCGATCACGCCATCGCGCATCGGTCGCACGACCTCGATTGTTTCCGGGTGCCTACCGATCATCTCGCGCGCTTCGAGGCCGACCGCTTTGACCCGCCCATCCCGCGTGCCAATCGCAACCACCGACGGTTCATTGATGACGATGCCCCGCCCCCGCATATAGACCAGGACGTTCGCCGTGCCCAGGTCAATACCAATCTGCTTTGGCAACTACGATGTCCCTTCGCTCTCCCTCGCCCCCTGCAGTCGCGACAATGCGCGCGAACCGTCCGTCAGTATACTCGACATAACCACGAGAAAGAAGGGCAATGGGGGATATTTATCCCTCACGCTAAAGGATGGATGCCCAAATAGGCGCATCTATGCTGACCATCATGGGGCGAGACATCCGTTTCCGGTGGCGTATCGTATGAACTAATCAGCTGCAGCCACTGTGGCATCGGTGACTTCGTAGGTCGCGTAGGCACCGATGTTCACCATTTTCTCGATCATCCGCTCGTAGCCGCGCCGGAGGTGGTGGGCGGCGCGGATCGTCGTCGTGCCGTCCGCCGCAAGTCCGGCCAGGACAAGCGCCGCGCCGCACCGCAGATCGAGGGCGGCAACCGCCGCGCCATGCAACCGGGAAGGGCCGCGAACGAGCGCCTTGGTGTTCGACAGCACTTCGATGTCCGCGCCCAGTTTCTGTAACTCGCCGACGTAGCGGAGGCGATCATCGAAGACACGTTCGTAAACGGTGCTGACGCCCTGTGCCTGCGTCATCAGCGTTGCAAAGACGCCCTGCAGATCGGTCGGAAAGCCAGGAAAATGGAGCGCCTGAATATCCACCGCGTGCAGGAATTTGCCTGCCGTGACGCGCATCGTGCGCGAATCGAGGAACTGGACATTGACGCCCGCCTCACGCAGTTTCTGTGTCACTGGCACCATCGCATCCGCCTCGAAATCCGCAATTGAACCGGCACGGAGGATCACGTCGCCGCGCGTGATCGCAGCGGCAATCGCAAAGGTGCCTGCTTCGAGGCGATCCGGCACGACAACGCCGTGCCCGCCAAACAGTTGCCGTTTGCCCTGGATGCGGATCGTACTCGTGCCGATGCCACGGACGTGCGCGCCCATCCGGTTCAGGAAGTCGCCGAGCGCAATGATTTCCGGCTCGCGCGAGGCATTGATGATCGTCGTCTCGCCCTCCGCGAGTGTCGCGGCCATCATCAGATTCTCCGTGCCGGTATGAGACGGATAATCGAGGTACAAATCGGTCCCTCGCAGTCGTGCGGCGGTGGCGCGATAACCGTCCCGCTCCTGCACGACCGTCGCGCCGAGTTGCTGGAAGCCGCGTACGTCCACATCCACTGGGCGGGAGCCGAGTTTGCAGCCACCGGGCACGACGGCGGCCATCTCGCCCGTACGAGCGAGCAACGCGCTCGTAACGAGGAATGAGGCGCGCATACGCTCGACGAGGTGGTTCGGCGCGTCGTTGCGCGCGATTGTTTTCGCGCAAATCGTGACGCGATGATCCTGGGGATTAATCTCGACCGTTGCGCCAAGGTAGCGGAGCAGATCGGCCATCGTCTCCACGTCGGCGAGGTTCGGCACGTTTTCCAGCGTGCAGATGTCCTCCGTGAGCAGACAGGCCGCCATCATCGGCAGCGCGGCATTTTTTGCGCCACCAATCGTCACATCGCCATGCAACGGTATCCCACCGCGAATGGAGATCATCTCTCCGCTCATCCGGCCATGTCCCTTCCTGCTGCGGTGCAGTTACCGTTGATCGTCGCGCACCCGTCCACCCGAACGGCGACGCTGCCCAATGCGAATGCGGATCATCGCCCGCCGGAGCGCCGCTTCGGCCCGTGCGGCATCTACCTGATCCCGGCTCCCGGCGAGTCGCTCTTCGGCGCGGCGGCGCGCTTCTTCGGCACGTGCGAGATCAACTTCGTCCGACCGCTCCGCCGCATCGGCGAGGACGAGCACCTTGTCGTGCGTCACTTCCATAAATCCGCCCGTGACAATCAGGCTCGTCTCCTCGCCGCCGCGCTTGATACGCAGTTCGCCAGGTTGGAGCGTCGTAATCAGTGGCTCATGGTGCGGCAAAACACCAAGCACGCCATCCGAGCCGGGTGCAACGACCATATCCACGCCTTCCTCCTGGAGGACGACGCGGTCGGCGGTGACAAGTTCAAAGTTCAGTGGCATTTCCCTACCCCCTGACCCCCTCCCTCGAAGGGAGGGGGAACCCGATCTGAGCATCGTGCCTTACCCCAAACACCCCGATCTCTCGAAGGCTCACTCCCCCTCTCCATCGCGGGCGCCCTTTGGGCAGTGAGAGGGGGCCAGGGGGTGAGGTTCCCTTACCCGTTCTCCAACTGCTTCGCCTTCTCAACGGCCATATCAATTGTGCCGACGTTGTAAAAGGCTTGCTCCGGTAGGGCGTCATGCTTGCCATCGAGGATTTCGCGGAAGCCGCGCACGGTTTCCTCGCGCGAAACGTACTGACCGGGGAGGCCCGTGAAGACTTCCGCGACGAAGAACGGCTGAGTCAGGAAGCGCTGCATCTTCCGGGCGCGCGCCACCGTCAACTTGTCGTCTTCCGAAAGTTCCTCGATGCCGAGGATGGCGATAATGTCCTGCAAGTCCTTGTACCGCTGGAGGACCTGCTGCACTTCGCGTGCGGTGTCGTAATGCTCGTCGCCGACGACGTTTGGGTCGAGGATGCGCGAGAAGGACGCGAGCGGGTCCACGGCGGGATAGAGGAACTGCTCGGCGAGCGACCGTTCGAGGTTGATCGAGCCGTCGAGGTGGGCGAAGGTCGTCGCCGGCGCGGGGTCGGTGTAGTCGTCTGCCGGGACGTAGATCGCTTGCACGGAGGTAATCGAGCCTTTGGCCGTGCTGGTGATCCGCTCCTGCAACTGCCCCATTTCGGAGGCGAGCGTCGGCTGATAACCCACCGCGCTCGGCATCCGGCCGAGGAGCGCGGAGACTTCTGAACCCGCCTGCACGAAGCGAAAGATGTTGTCAATGAAGAGGAGCACATCGCGCCCTTCCTCATCGCGGAAATACTCGGCCATCGTCACGCCCGTCAGGCCGATGCGCAGACGCGCGCCGGGCGGTTCGTTCATCTGGCCGAAGACCATCACGGTCTTGTCAATGACACCCGATTCCGTCATTTCGTGGTAGAGATCGTTCCCCTCGCGGGAGCGCTCACCCACCCCGGCGAAGACGGAGTAGCCACCGTGCTCCGCCGCGATGTTGCGAATCAGTTCCTGCAAGATCACGGTTTTGCCCGTGCCCGCGCCGCCGAACAAGCCCATCTTGCCGCCGCGCGTGAACGGGGCGATCAAGTCAATGACCTTGATGCCGGACTCGAAAACCTCAACCGAGGTTAGTTGCTCATCGAATGACGGGGCGGGGCGGTGGATAGAGAAGTGCTTTTCCGTGACGACCGGGCCTTTGTTGTCAATCGGGTTGCCCGTCACATCGAAGATGCGACCGAGCGTTTCCGGTCCGACCGGGATCGTGATCGGCGAGCCGATGTCCCATGCTTCCTGGCCACGCCGCAAGCCGTCCGTTGTAGACATCGCGACGGCGCGTACCGTGTCGTTGCCGAGGTGCTGCTGCGTTTCCAGTGTCAATGTTGAGCCGTCCGGCATTTTCGTCTGGATGGCGTTGTAAATTTCCGGCAACTGATCGGGCGGGAATTCGACATCTACGACGACACCACGGATCTGCGTGACGTGCCCCGTCGCTTTACGTTGGTCGGTGGTGAGCGTTTCCGTGACGGCGGTAGCCATCGGTAGCCTCCTTGTGTTCGCTTAACCTGCGACTTCGCCGAGGGCGTTCGCCCCGGCGCTGATTTCCGCGACTTCGTTGGTAATGCGCGTTTGCCGCGCCTTGTTGAGGGCGAGGCGCAGTTCACTGACGACGGTCTTCGCATTGTCCGTCGCATTGCGCATCGCGACCATCTGCGCGCTGTAGTAACTGGCGATGGATTCAAGCACCGCTTGATAGACCGAGATTTCGACGAAGCGGGGCAGGATTTGTTCCAGAACAGCCTCCGGGCTTGGTTCGAATAGGTACTCCCCACCCTTGCTGATCTCCTGGCCTTCGGGCGGTTCGATGGGCAGAATCTTCACGAGTTCCGGTCGCTGCGTCAGCGTGTTCACGTACCGCGTGTAGGCGATATAGACCGCATCCACGCGCTCGTTGATGTAGTCGTCCATCGCGACCCGCGCGATCGGGGCGACATCCGACAGGGTCGGACGATCGCCGATGCCGATGAATTCGGCGGCGATCTCGCGCTGGCTGCGGCGGATGAAATCGCGCCCCTTGCGACCGACCGCGATGACCTGCGCCTCTACTTGCTGCGATTCCATTTCGTCAA
>JBBSFO010000196.1:0-8241 GCA_038238655.1 Thermomicrobiales bacterium
CCAGCGGGTCCACGTACGCGAGGATGATCGTGTCGGAGCGGGACGGGTCCGTGTCGCCCTCGCGCGTGTCCACGCCGAGCAAGAGCATCGTGAACGGGTCCTTGCGGTCGAAATTAATCGGCGGCGCCTGGGTGGCAAGCGATACCGGCGTCGTTTGCGCGGTCGGGAGCGGTGCGATGGTCCCCTGTGCGTTCGGCGTGTTGGTCGGTCGGGGCGTGTCCGTCGCGACAACCGCTTGCGGACCGCGTGGGAGTATCGGCTGCGAGATGTTGCTCGCGGCGCGCTCCGCGTGGAGGATGACATTGAGCGCGTAGGCGCCGACGCCGAGCAGCAGGAGGACGGGGAGCGCGGCGAGGGCGAGCACCCAGCGCGCCGGGCCTTTGCGACGCGGCGGGGGGACAATTGCGGGCATCGCCTGCGTCTCCCGGACGCGCGGGTCGAGTCCGGCCTGCCCTTTCGCTTCCTGCTCCAACCGGGCGGCGCGGACAGCGCGTTTGTACTGGCCGCGCACCTTCGGGCTGGCCGCTTGGCGCGCGTGCATCGCCCGCCGAACGCGCTTGCGTGCATCCTTGTCCATGCCCATGCTCTCCCATCGCCGCGCCGACCCCCATCGGGGCCGGAGTATAGCACACCAACCCGCGCACATTATGTCCGGTGATCGTGTATACTCGCTCGACACCTCGGCGCACCGACGCGAAGGGTGGGATACGCATGTGCACTACATGTCCACCGGACGGTGGGCAGGGGAGGCCACCCAATTCATGTTCCGCCCCTTCGATCATTTCCTTGGCGCATTCAGCCGCGATCTCGGCATTGACCTAGGCACGGCAAATACCCTTGTGTATGTGCGCGGGCGGGGGATCGTCGTCTCCGAACCGTCGGTCGTCGCGATTGACTCCCGCACGAAGCGCGCGCTCGCGGTCGGTGCGGAGGCGAAGGCGATGCTCGGCAAGACGCCGGGTAACATCATCGCCGTCCGGCCGCTCAAAGACGGGGTAATCGCCGACTTCGACACGGTCGAACTGATGCTCCGTTACTTCATCACGAAAGTTCATCCGCAGCGCGTTATGGCCCCGCATCCGCGCGTCGTCGTTGGCATCCCCTCCGGCGTCACGGAAGTCGAGAAGCGGGCGGCGAAGGATGCCGCCCTCTCCGCAGGCGCGCGGGAGGCGTACACCATCGAGGAACCGATGGCTGCGGCGATCGGTGCGGGCCTGCCCGTCAATGAGCCGGTTGGCAGCATGATCGTGGACATCGGCGGCGGCACGACGGAAGTTGCGGTGATCTCCCTCGGCGGCATCGTCGTCAACAACTCGATCCGCATCGCCGGGGACGAGATTGACGACGCGATCATTCAGTACGCGCGGCGGGATCACAACCTCGTGATCGGCGAGCGGATGGCGGAGAACGCGAAGATCGCCGCCGGTAGCGCGTACCCGCTCGAACAGGAGCGGCGCGTGATGCTCCGCGGGCGTGACCTGCTGACGGGCCTGCCGAAAGAGATCGAAATTTCCTCCGTCGAGTTGCGCGATGCGATCTCCGGCCCCGTCAGCACGATCGTTGACCTCGTCAAAAGCAGCATCGAAGAAACGCCGCCGGAACTTGTCGCGGACATCATGGAGCAGGGCATCACGCTCGCGGGCGGTGGTGCGCTCCTCTTTGGCCTCGAACGGCGACTGGAAATGGAATTGCGCATGCCTGTACACAAAGCGGAGGACCCGCTGACCTGCGTCGCGGAAGGGACAGGCAGGGTGGCAGAGTCCATACATCTCTATCACCGCGCGCTCGCCGGGGGCCAGGCGCTTCGGCGCCCGTATTAGCATGCGGAGGCGACGATGATGACATCGTTCGGCTCGCGTCGGCGCCCCTGGCTCTATATCGCGACCTTTATCGGCCTGACGCTCCTGCTCATCCTCCTCGACTCGCAGCATGCCTTTGATCCGATCAAGGGCGGTACGTCGAGCGTGCTTGCCTCGTGGCAGGGGCGGGCAAAAGCGGTCGGAGACCGGCTCGGCGTCGCACGCGGCAGCGTGCAGAATACCGGGGACTTGCAGGCGCAGATAGACACCCTGACGAAACAGCGCGATCAACTGTTGGTGGATAACAGCCGCCTCGCGGACCTCGATCGCGAGGTGCAGCAGTTGCGCAAGCAGCTCGATTTTCAGCAAGCACAACCAACGTACGACATCGTCGCGGCGGATGTCATCAAGAACGACCGCGAGTCGTCGAAGAAGGAATGCACGATCAACAAGGGCAAGGACGATGGCCTCGCGAAGGGAATGGCTGTCACCTCGCCCGAAGGATTGATGGTCGGTATGATTACTGATGTGACCCCACATACAGCGCTCGTCACGTTTATCATTGATAACAGTATCCACGTCAGCGCGGTTGTCCAGGACAGCGGCGAGCAGGGTATCGTCGTCGGTGCATGGCAGGAGTCGAAGCGGTTGTTGCTGCGCGAGGTGGACAAGAATGCGAAGATCGAGCAAGGCCAGCGTATCGTCACGGGCAACCTGACGAACGGCGTCGTGCCCAACCTGCTCGTCGGCTCGGTCTACAGCGTGCAGAAGGAAGACATCTCCGACACCCAGGTGATCGAACTGATCCCGTACGCGAACTTCGACAAACTCCGCACAGTGAGCATCGTGCGCGGGAAGAAGCAATAACGATGCGTCTGCCGGACGTTCGGTTGAGCGTCGCCCTCGCCACGGCGAAAGGTGCCTACCGCGCGACGCAACTGCTCGGTCGGAGTGGCGGCACGGCGATCCCCGGCCTCGTCGCGGAGCGCCTCGACCCGCATCTGATCGGCAAGCTCGCCGCCCGGTTGCCGGAAGGGGCGATTATCGTTGCGGGGACGAATGGCAAGACGACGACCGCCCGCATGCTCGCGGACGTTCTGGTCGCCGCCGGAAAAACCGTCCTGAATAACGGCGCGGGCAGTAACCTCAGTCGGGGCATCGCGGCGTCGTTCGCGCGCCGGTCGTCGCTTTTCGGACGACCCGATGCGGACATCGCGGTGATCGAGACGGACGAGGGGGCATTCCCGGCGATCGTTGCGGCAGTCAGGCCGCGCGTCATCGTCCTCAACAACCTGTTCCGTGACCAACTCGACCGCTATGGCGAACTGAACAGCGTCGCGTCGAAGTGGAAGGTCGCGCTCTCGCATCTCGCGCCGGGCGCAAGCATCGTCTACGACGCCGATGATCCGACACTGTGCGCGCTCGCCGACGCCGCGCCGTCGGGGACGACGCTCGTACCGTTTGGCCTCGGCGCACACGGATATACCTTGTCGGAGTTGACGCACGCCGCCGATGCCGTGCTGTGCACGAAATGCGGCACGCTACTGGAGTACCATGCATTGTCGGTCGGTCATCTCGGCGATTGGTTCTGTCCGACGGGAGATAACGCCCGCCCGCTGCTGGCATTCGCCGCAACGAACATCCGCCTCATCGGCATGGAGGGCGCAGCGTTCACCGTCACAAGCGATGAAGGCGGATCTGAGATTTCGACGAATGTGCCGGGGTTGTACAACGTCTACAACGCGCTCGGTGCGACCGCCGCTGCGGTGACGGTCGGCGTCGCGCCGCAGATCGTCGCAGACGCGTTGCACGCATTCGTCGCACCATTCGGCCGGATCGAGCGTATCCCATTGCATGGGCGGCGATTAACACTTGCGCTGATCAAGAACCCGACGGGTGCGAACGAAGTCCTGCGACTCGTAGCCGCCGCGCCGCCCGCGCCGCTGCTGATTTGCATCAATGATCTGATCGCCGATGGGCGCGATATTTCCTGGCTCTGGGACACGGATTTCGAGATGCTGGCGAACTATTCCGCGCCCATCACCGTCAGCGGCATCCGTGCCCTCGACATGGCGGTGCGGCTGAAATATGCCGGTGTGCCCGATGACCGGATTACGATTGTCCCGGAAATTGCGGACGCGTTGGTCGCCGTTGCGGAGCGTGCGGAGGCGGGCGGCGATGCCTACGTCTTGCCGACCTATACCGCGATGCTTGCCGCGCGGGAAGCATTGCACACGCTCGGCGCTCTCCGCGATGTCTGGGCAACGGCGGAACAGCGGTAGAGACAGGCTTTGAGTGGCGGCGGGCTTTCGCCTGCCGCATCGTGTGGGTCTGGCAGGCGAAGGCCCGCTGCCACCATTGAGGCACATTCATGACACACTATTCTCTTCGAATTACCTGGCTGTACCCTCGCTTGATGAATATCTACGGAGACCGGGGCAATGTGCGTACGCTGGAGCAGCGTTGCGCCTGGCGTGGGATCGCGGCGAATGTCGTCCGTGTCGGCGGGGGTGATGCGCTTGTGGCAGGCGACACGGACATCTACTTCTTCGGTGGTGGGCAGGATCGTGAGCAGGTGACGGTCGCTGCCGATCTGCAAGGCCCAACCGGCGACGCAATCACGTGCGATATGGCGGAGAACGCGGTCGCGCTGACGGTGTGCGGCGGCTATCAGCTTTTCGGCCACTACTATCGCCCCTACGAAACGGAAGACCTGCCCGGTATCGGTATCTTCGATGCATGGAGCGATGCGGGGCCGGATCGGTTTATCGGCAATGTCCTGTCCGAAACAGAGTGGGGGACATTGGTCGGCTTCGAGAACCATAGCGGTCGGACGTTTCTCGGCGCAGGGACGCGGTCGTTCGGGCGCGTCGTCGTCGGGCACGGCAACAACGGCCAGGACGGCACCGAAGGCGCAGTGACGCGCAATGCCTTCGGCTGTTACCTGCATGGATCACTTCTGCCAAAAAACCCCGCATTCGCAGATCACTTGATCGCTCTTGCGCTCCGCCGCAAGTACGGCCCGGACATCACGCTCCAACCGCTGGACGATGCGTTGGAAAGCGACGCCCATGCCGCAGCGGCAGCACGCGCGAAGCAGACACGGTAAAGGGAGGGTTGAACCACCAACACACCAGGAGCACCAAGAAAAGAGCGGAAAGAAAGCGGACAAATTCTGCTTTCTCCGTATCATTCTTGGTTTCCTGGTGGTTCGATCTCCCGTCGTCGTTACTCCAAACGTTATGTTATGATGGCGGCGGGGTATACAGACACGAGTGGTGAACGGGAGGCGGGATGGAGCGGCGCGAAGCGGGAGTGGGCGGAGAGATCGCGCGCGCGTTGTTCGCGGCGCTCCTGCTTATCGTCGCGCTCGGGCAGGGGCCGATCATCCAATCGCTGTTTCCGCTCGATGTCACCCCGAATCTGATGCTCGTGCTCATCACGCTCTGGGCCGGGTATCACGGCCTCAAGGAAGGGATGGCGTGGGCATTCGCGGCGGGCGTCCTGCTCGATTTGCTTCTTTTCGCGCCGCTCGGCACACACGCGCTTGCCTTTATGGTGGTCGTGCTCGCGATTGAACCGGTGCGATCGGTTGCGTTTGGCGATAACCATGCGTGGGCGCTGGTGGTCGTTTTCGTCGCCGCGCTCCTCAGTGATTTCGTCTTTCTGGTCGTCACGAATGCGGCGGGGCATCCGTTGCGTTTCGATACGCTGTGGCGGTTCAGTATTGCCCGCGCGCTGACGGACGTACTGGCGGCGGTCGTTTTCATGCCGTTCGTGCTTTGGATGCGCCGGTGGGGGAAACATGCGGATTTTGCGGCGCACTAATCACCGGCGCTACGGCTCGCAGCGGCTCGAATTTCGCCGTTTTGGCACGCCGACCAAAGAGTCACCGAAAGAAAAGAGCGCGGACGAGGTCTTCCTCGGTCGTCGGATGTTTATCTTCAAGGGACTCGCTGCTGGCTGCTTCGCCGCCGTGACCGGCCGGATCGGCTACCTGCAACTCAACCACCATCAGAGCGCAACGCAGGAAGCTGTGACGCAAAATCTGCGCAAACAAGTCGTGCGCGCGCCGCGCGGACTAATCACCGATCGTAACGGCGCGATCCTTGCCGAGAATCGCAAGGCATGGGGTCTCGCGCTGATCCGCGCCAAACTGCCCAAGGACCCGATACGCCGCGAGGCGATGTTCGCCGAAGTGGAGAAGTACGTCCCGCTGGATTGGGCGATCACTGTTTTGCCATTCGGTCCGCGCGCCCTGCCCGCAACGATCGAGGACGCCGCGACACGGCTGGCGCAATATAGCAAGACGTACGACGACATCAACATTGGTCGGATGCTTCGCCGGGCGAATCAGCAACCGATCCTCTTGGAGAAGGACCTGAACAAGGAGGAGATCGCCCCGATCAAGCGGGCAATCGGCGACATCCCCGGCGTGCAATTTACGCGCTACGCGGAATATCTCGTTTCGCCCGCGAATCAGCCGGACGCGACCCGTCCGACGCTCGTCAAGCGCGGTCTGGATCGGTACGTCGCCCTCGCGCTCGATGCGAATGTGATTGATTTTCCCGGCATGGTCGTGGATGAAACGGTTCTCGCGCGGCATTACCCGCTCGGCGATCTCGTTTCGCATGTCATTGGCTATGTCGGCCCGGTGATTACCGAGGACCTTCGGGATGACCTGACAACCGGGAATCCTGTCTACCAACCGGATGATGTGATCGGACGGACGGGCCTGGAGGCCGCGCTCGAAGACGAAATGCGCGGCGCTGCAGGCACACGCGTGTATTTGGTGGACAGCCAGGAGATTGACCGCGGCACGTCGCAATTTATTGCCGCGACGCCTGGCCAGAACCTTGAACTGACGCTCGATGCCACCTTGCAGAAGGCCGTCCGGGATGCACTTCTGAAGCAGTTACCCCTTGCTCAGGCGAATGCGCGCGAGGTTGACCCGAATGCGGCGGTGCATTCCGCTGTCGCGGTTGTCCTCGATCCGCGCAACGGTGAAGTACTCGCGATGGTCAGTCTGCCTGCATACGACAACCAGGTGTTTATTGATTCGGGCGACCGCGTCGCTGCACGTCAGCAAATAAAGACGTATCTCGACGACAACATCACCAAGCCGATGCTCAACAAGGCGCTCTACGAGTTGTATGCACCGGGCAGCACACTGAAACCATTTATGGCGGCAGCAGGATTGCAGGCAGAAACGCTCAAGCCGAACACGACGTACAACTGCGCTGGCGCGATCTACGTCCCCTACTACACAGACGAGAATCAACGGGACGAAAAGCCGTGCTGGGTGAAGGCGCATGGCATCGCGCCGCACGGGCCGCAGACCGTCGTCGAAGGGATCATGAACTCGTGCGACATCTTCTTTTACAATGTCGGCGCGCCGCATCAGATTGACCCGAACACGGACAAATACCTGCACTACTATGAGTATGGCGGGCCGAAAGGCGTTCAGAAGTTCGATTTCCAAGGGTTGGGCATCGAGTTAATGGACAAATACTTCAAGGACTTCGGCTTCGGCGGCAAGACGGGAATGACCGACCTCGGTGGTGAACAGCCAGGCGTCGTGCCGACCCCGGAATACAAACTCTCGATTACGAAGGCGATCAACCCGCCCAATGGCGACCCATGGTCATTGGGCGACACGATCAATGTGACGATCGGGCAGGGATACTTCACCTGTACGCCGATGCAGATGGCGGTGGCAACGGCAGCAATCGCGAACAATGGCGCCTTCTATCGCCCGCATCTTGTCCGCCGTATCGTGGATGACAAAGGAAATGAACTCAAGCGGGCCGACACAACCCCGCTGCGCGCGTCGCTCATCAAGCCCGATCATCTTGACCTCGTTCGGCAGGGGATGCGCGCGGTCATCGCGGATAAGCGCGGCACCGCATTCGGCAAAATCAACGTGCCGGTCGAAGTCGCGGGGAAGACTGGCACGGCAGAGTTTGGCGAGGCGATTGCCGTCAAAGGGAAGCCGCTGAAATACCAGCGACAGCACGCGTGGTTCACGGCCTTCGCACCGTACGACAAACCCGAGGTCGTTGTTGCGGTGCTGATCGTCGGCGGCGGTGAGGGGACGACGTTTGCCGCGCCCGCCGCGAACGATATTTTGAATGCCTATTTCAAGGGACAAGGGAAAACGAAACCGTAGAGATGGGTGTGGGAAACGGGGGCATCGGGTGAACGAATCGCAAGCACGGCTACCGCGCATCGTCGTTCGGGGCACGCGGGACGGACTTGTCATCGTTCTGCCCGAACGTGGCACGACGCGCGAACTCGTGCAGTCGCTTTCGCAGCGGATCGCTGGGGCGGAGGGGTTTTTTCGTGGCGCAGAGGTCGTGCTGGATTACGGCACGCGCACGGTCATTGCCGAAGAAATTGCCGTTCTCCGGCAAGTGCTCGACGATCGCGGTATCACGCTGCG
>JBBSFO010000197.1:0-8233 GCA_038238655.1 Thermomicrobiales bacterium
CCCCAACAACCCCAACACAAACGCCTGCGGCAAACAGGCATTCTCTTTCCCCGCCTGGGTTTTCTTGGTGTCTGGGTGGTAACACCTCTCTTTTCCCTTCTTATGGCTGTGACGTGATGGCGGCGATGCCCGCTTCGCGTATCTGGCGGTTGAAGGCACCGAGGTCGGCCTCCATCAGGTCGTCCAGTTGGCGCAGTTGGCGATCAATACGGGCGGCGATTGATGTGTAGACTTCCTGTGCCTGCCGGGTTGGGGCGACATCGGCACCGTCCGCGAAGCCCGCCAGTGTCGCGAGTTTCGCATTCAGCCGGACGGGAGGCTGCAAGGGGCTGTCCGCCTTTTCCTCGATCAGTTCGGCCTCAATCGCCTTCGCCTTCTCCTGAAGCGCTTTCGCAGCCTCGATCAGTGCTGCATGGCCTGCTGGCTGCTGCCCGCTGCCCACTGCCTGCTTCCCTGTCAGGCGCTTCTCCCAGCCTTCCGCCTGGGTGCGGAGATCGCGGAGCATCAGGATCGCCTCGTGCGTCTCGGTCAGTTTGTCGCGCAGTTGCAGGAGGAAATCGCGCTGCGCTTCCAGATCGTGCTGCGACACGTCAACGCGCGGGTCTTTCACGACGCGGAAGGTCGCGGTGTGCGTTTGATCGCCGACCGTGAGCCGTACCTGATACTCGCCCGGGACGACGACCGGCCCCGCGACCACCTCCTCGGTGCTCGTATCGCCGGGCACCTTGGTCGCTTCAGCGTAGCGTGTGTCCCAGACAAAGCGGTTCAGGCCCGCCTCCGCCGGTACAAACGGCTTTTTCTCTTCGTCCTTCTTCTCTTCCGGCTTCTGGCTTCCGGTCTCCGGCTTCTCCACTTTGCTCGTGATAGTACGGATTTCCTGCCCACCCGAGTCGAGGAACGTGAGGGTGATTGGCGCGGCCGGCTTTTCCTTGAGGAAGTAGCGAACGATCACGCCATCGGGCGGGTTCTCGCCTGCGTTGACGAGCACTTCTTTGGTTTCGCCGTTCGGCTTCTTTTTCTGCTTGAAGGTGACGACGGTCGTGCCTGCCATCCGATAGCTCATCGCCGGGCCGGGATCGCTGCCGTACCCCTTATTGGCGCGCAGGCGGACGAAATCGCGCGGGGTGAAGAGGTGTGTCGTCGCGCCGCGCAATTCGTCCGTGTACTGCCGTAGGGGCGTGAGGTCATCGAGAATCCAGAAGGAGCGGCCATGCGTCGCCGCGATCAGGTCCGAACCCTGGACGATCAGATCATGGATCGGCACGACAGGCAAGGTGCCGGGGAAGGGGTGCCACTCGCCGCCGTCATCGAAGGAGACGGAGACGCCCGTTTCTGTTCCGGCATAAAGCAGCCCGCGCCGCGCCGGGTCCTCGCGGATGACGCGGGTGAAGTCAGTGTCGCGGAGACCCTTCGCGATCTTCTTCCAGCTCTTGCCGTAGTCGCTCGTCTTGAAGAGATAGGGCGCGTAGTCATCCAGTTTGTAGCGCATCGCCGCGACATACGCGGTGGCGGGATCGTGCGGCGACGGCTCGATGACGCTGATCAGCGCCCACTCCGGCAAATCCTTCGGGGTGACGTCCTCCCAGGTCTTGCAGCCGTCGCGGGAGATATGGACCAGGCCATCGTCGCTGCCCGCCCAGAAGACACCCCGCTCATGGGGCGATTCGACAAAGGCGAAGATCGTCCCGTAGACCTCAGCGCCCGTGTTGTCCTTGGTGATCGGCCCGCCGGACGGCTCCATCTTCGTCGCGTCGTTGCGCGTCAGGTCGGGGCTGGCGACCTCCCAACGCTGGCCTTCGTCTGTCGAGCGGTGGACGACATTTGAGGTGGCGTAGAGTGTGCCGGGGTCATGGGGCGAGAAGAAGAGCGGAAACGTCCATTGGAAGCGATATTTGAGGTCTTTCGCGCCGTTGCCCATGCCGTCGGCGTCGGGCCAGACAGTGACGTTGCGCTCCTGTCCGGTGCGGCGGTCGTGGCGGGTCAGTCGCCCATTGCCCGCACCACTGCCGATCGCGCCGCCATAGACGATGTCGGGGTTCTTCGGGGCGATGGCGATGTAGCCGCTTTCGCCGCCGCCCGGCTGATACCATTCCTGCTGCGTGATCGCGCCGACCGGCGAGAAGCTCGGCAGCGACATTGCGGTGTTGTCCTGCTGCGAGCCGTAGATGCGGTACGGGACCTGATTGTCTGTGATGACGTGGTAAAACTGCGCCGTCGGCTGATTGAAGATCGTAGACCACGCCGCCATGTCGTTGAAGGTGACGTACGCGCCGCCATCGTCGCCCTGAATCATCCGCGTGGGGGTTTTCGGGTCAATCCAAAGGTCGTGGTTGTCGCCGTGCGGTGTCGGATATTTGACAAAGGTCGCGCCTCCATCGGTGGACTTCCACGCCGCGCCGTTGAGGACGTAGACGGTGTTCGGCTGCGTTGGGTGGGCGAAGATATGCGAGTAGTACCATGCCCGCCAGCGGAGTTCACCCTGCTCACTCTGCCGCTGCCACGTTGCGCCGCCATCGTCCGAGCGGAAGACCGCGCCGTCCTCGGCCTCGACAATTGCCCAGGCGCGTCCCTCCTGCGCCGGGGAGACCGCGACACCGATCTTGCCGACCGTGCCTTTCGGCAGACCCGGATGCCGCGTGATCTCTGTCCAGGTGTCGCCGCCATCGGTGGACTTCCAAAGGCCACACGTCGGCCCGCCGCTTGTCAGGCTCCAGAAGTCGCGCCGCCCGTTCCAGAAGGACGCGTACAGAACGCGCGGGTTGTGCGGGTCCATCGCCAGATCAATCGCGCCGGTATCCTCATCGCGGAACAGGACCTGCTGCCACGTCACACCGCCATCGTTGGAGCGGTAGACGCCGCGCTCCGTGTTCGGCCCGAAGGCGTGGCCGAGCGCGGCGACGTAGACGACATCCGCATTGGTCGGGTGGACACGGATTTTGGCGATATGCCGGGTATCGGCGAGGCCGATGTTGGTCCACGTTTTACCCGCGTCGGTGGATTTGTAGACACCGTCGCCGTGCGAGACATTGCCGCGAATCGCCGTTTCGCCCGTGCCGACGTAGAGAACGTTCGGATCGGACTCCGCGACCGCGATTGCGCCGACAGCGGCGGTTTTGAAGAAGCCGTCGGAAATATTCTCCCAATACGTACCGCCGTCGGTCGTTTTCCACACGCCGCCCGCGCACGCGCCGAAGTAAAACGTCATCTGCTCATGCGGGTCGCCCGCGACGGCAACGCACCGCCCGCCGCGATGCGGCCCGATGCATCGCCATTCGAGCGATGCCCCCAGCGCCGTGTCCAGCGTCATCTGCCCATTCTTGGTATCAGTCATGCTCTCACTCCTGCGCTACCCCGTCGCCCCACGCACAGCGGGGCGTTCAGTTTCGCACGCATGGCGCGTTCTGCAAATTGCTCCGGTTGGAGTGCGGTCGTTTCCGCAATGTCCGCCGGTCGCTGTACACTTCTTGCAAGGGCTTTCCGACAGTTTCTCGCACGCGCACCGCACGGCTCGTGAGTTTCAAAGGGCGAAGGATGGCGATGCAACGCTCCGCTGCTTTCACGACACCGATGGCGACCTATGGTTTTGCGCTGATCGTCACCGCGTGCGCGACGGTGGCCAGCCTGCCATTCCCGTCGTTCTTCGCGGAGAATCCCTTCACGCCCTTTTACCTCGCCGCCGCGATTGCCGCATGGTATGGCGGTTTCGGCGCGGGCCTTGTCAGCGTGTTCGGCGGCGCGATTGCCGCCGATTACTTCCTGCTCCCGCCGCGCCACCACTTCGATCTCGCGTCACCCGCCACACTGCTGCGCGTCCTTCTGTTCGTCGCGGTGGCAGGCATTATCATCACCCTGATTGCGACCGCGCATCGGCGGCGTGGTACACCGATGGCCCTTGCGGATGACCACGCGCCATCACCGGATGTGAGTACAAAGGTACCGGAGAGGAGCGACGAGCGAAGCGTTGCGGGGCGCGGATTGCCACTCCGGCTGCTCGATTTGCGCACCCACCTGACCGTCGCGACGCTGGCCGCCGCGCAACTCCGTCGTCGCCATGTCTCGACCATTGAAGCGGCGCGACTCTGTGTGTATGTCATCCGCGCGCATGCCCAGATGCTGGACGACATCAAGGCGTTGGAGGCCGAACTCGGCGAGGATGACCGACCGCACGATCTGCCATCAGAGTAACTGCGTGACATGCTACCTTTCGGTGTACAATGCACGCGCTTGTTCCCTGCATGAATCGGAAGGTGCGGATGCAGCCGTTGATTGTGGTGGTTGACAATGATGAGGCGTTCCGCGACCTGCTCACGGATGTCCTGGGCGATGAGGGGTACCGTGTCGTCACGTCCACGACCGGTGCCGACGCGCTGGCAACGATCCGTCAGGCCCGCCCCGCCCTGGTGATCCTCGATCTGCGGATGGAAGCGCCGGACGCGGGCATCCAGCTGATCCGCGCCGTGCGAGGCAATCCACTGACCGCGACCTTGCCGCTCCTGATTTGCTCGGCGGACATCGCCGGCATGGAACGCCATGCCTCTTTCCTGCAGGAGCAGCGCGTTCAGGCGTTGAGCAAGCCGTTCGATCTGGATCAACTGCTTATCCTGGTGCGCCGACTGATCGTCCCCTTCGATGCGAGCAACGCGCAGGGGGCGTGAGAAACCTCACCCCCGGCCCCTCTCCATTGCTGACACCCAATGGAGAGGGGAGCAAGATACTCATTGCTCATTGCTTATTGCCCGTTGCTGATGGAGACCCGATGACCTTTCCGACCGATGCGTACACGCCATATGGCTATTTGCACAGCCCGGAACATCGCGCGCGTTCGTGGGACGACGCCACCGGCGGCATGATTCGCACGAGTGAGCGCTTCCTCGGCATGGGCTGGGCGTATGTCCATCCCCGCCGCGCCGTTTTTCTGTGCGCCGGGCTGGAAATTGGCAGTACCAAACTCCATTCCCGCGCCGATTGGGCAGCGCATAGCCTGCATGCCTCCCATCACTCCAGCCAACTGATGATCTTCCGTGCATCGCCGCCTGGCGGCACTCTGACGCTCACCTATTTCCGGCTGCGCACCGGCGTGCTCGCTGCGCATGTGATCCTCACCGCCGAAACGGCGATCTCCGGGCGGTGGGGCTGGCTGCTCGATGCCGACCGCGTACCCGGCCACTGGAACGCAACGGACGACCGCGTCCTGCTGACCGGGCGGGAGCCGCACACCCTGCTCGTCCGCGAACCGCCCTTGCCGCGCCTCCAGCGGTGCCCGCGTCCCGGTGCGTGGCACGCGATCGCGCTCCAACCCGGCGAAGCTTGGGAAGAATGGGCGCTGCTCGCGAACGACGTCGTGCCGACCGATTCGCGCCCGTGGTGGCGATCCGTCGCCGCCGTCGAGGAGCAGAAGCGGCGCGCCGACGACGACTTCTGGAGCCACTGCCCCCGACTGACCGGCGACTGGCCGGAGCATTGGCGGCGCGGCTGGGTGTACGACATGGAAACGACGCGCCTGCTCGTCCAGCCACCGGGCGGCGTTTTCGGCGGCGAGTGGCCGACGTGGATGGCCGCGTGGCCGCGCGCCGTCCTCGCCGAGGGCGCGCTCGACCTCGACCGCCTCGGCCTCGCGGAGCCGCTACGCGCGCAGGACGCACTCTTGACGCTCCTACAGGGCGCGCCGGGCGATCAGATACCGTGCGTTTTCCAGGGCGGCGAGCCGAACATGGTCGCGGCGGATGGCGCGGTCTGCGGCACCTCCCCGGCGTGGTGCCTCCCCTTCTTGCATATCGCGCGGCTACTCCGCCGCCAGCCCGATCCCGGTCGGGTCGCGATGATCGCCCCCATGCTCGCCCGCTACCTACGCTGGTGGCTGACCGAGCGAACGGATAGCAACGGCTGGCTTTCTTACCACTGCACCTGGGAATCCGGCGAGGATGACAACCCGCGCCTCGATCCAAACGGCACCGGCGATGGCCTGATTCAGGGCCGCACCCGCCCCGTCGAGTTGCAGACGGCGATGGCTCTTTCCGCCGCTATCTTACGGGATATGTTGCAGCAGATCGGTGACGCGGGCGAGGCGTCGCGCTGGGATGCCGTGGCGCGGGAGTACGCCGCGCGCGTGCAGCAACTGTGGGACGGCGCGACGGGCCGTTTCCGTGACTGGGATGTCCGCGCGGGTCGCTTTATCGAAGGGTCGAGCACGTATTGGGAGACCGACCCAAACCGCTTCTCGCCGCTTGCGCTGACGCCCGCCCTGCTCGACCTGCCGGAGGAGCAACGCGCGGCCTTGCGGCGCGAACTGGAACACTACGACACCGCGCCGTGGCGCTGGTGGCCGTCGTGGAGCGGCACACTCGGCGAGGTGGCGGCGGCGCTCGGCTGCGACACATGGGCGGCGCGATTCGTGGAAAAGATCGTCGAACGTGTCTACCGCGAGAACGACCGCCGCACGCAGGCACCGGACGAACGCCCGACGCCCGGCGGCGCGCGCGAATACTGGCCCGAACCATTGGGAAAATTCACCGGCAACGACGCCTACGGCTGGGGCGCGGAGACCTTGCCGCTCCTGCTGCGCCACATCGTCGGCTTCCGCGAGGACGACGCGGGCTGGCGCGGCGTCCAGTTCACGCTCGCCCCCGGCCTGCCGGAAGAGTGGCGCGGTACCTACATGCTCGCCAACATCCAGTACCGCGCCGTCGCCCTCGACCTCACCAACACCAACGCGGCCGAAGGCGCGATGACCGCTCAGGTCGTCTCCTACCCACCCCTCCCCTGCCGTGTCACCGCAGCGGATGGTACAGTGATTCTCGATACCTCCGCAGATGCGCTCGCGACATTCCCCATCCGCAACGGCGAGCGGTACGCCGTCACGCTGGGCGCGAATGCATAGAGCCAGGGAATTCGCGACTTTGCTCTTACGAAACACTGCTGCGATCATTCATAGGGGCACACCGCGATATATCTGAGTGCCGCCATGGCCCCATCATCATACTCGCTCGGTCGACGCCTCCCCAGCGTCCAGCCACATGCGCATCTGCGCGGCCAGTTCCTCGGCGTGGGTGGTGATCGCCGAGAAATGGGTGCCCGGTGTGGCGTACACATCGAGTTCTTCAGCAACATTCTCCCACCCTTTGACGCGGTTGCTGAAGGGCTTCCCGTGTTCGTCGCACGCCCAGAACATGGCGACGCGTCCGTGATAGTGGCGAGGCACATACCCGGTAATCGCCCACATGTACCGACATTCCAGATCGAAGGTCGTACGAGCGCGTATTGCTCTGGGATCATCGGCGGGCAACGTGAAGAAGGGTTGTACACGCCGAAACCCGGACGGAAGGATGCGGCTCAGTCGTTCCAGGTGCTTCATCCAGGGGGATTCGGCGCGGGTGAACGTCCTGATTCGGTCGGGCAGGAGCGCGCGGGGGGATTTCTCCATGTATGCCTTGCGCAGATGGAGGAACAACTGCACCTGCGTCTCGCGATCCAGTCCGAGTAGATTGCCCAGGCGACCGATGAGGGCGCGCGCGAGGCGGGTCTCGGCATGGGCGACGCCTTGCTCGATCAGGGCGAGGGCATCGACGCGCTCGCCCTGTGCCTGCAGTTGCTGGGCCATCTCAAAGGCGACGGCAGCCCCGCCGCAAAAGCCGCCGAGCAGATAAGGGCCGTCGGGCTGGATGGCGCGCAATGCGGCGAGGTGCTCGGCGGCGATCTCCTCGAGGGTATAGGCCACCGGCGTGCCATCGGTGCCGCTGGGGTGGATAGCGTAGAACGGTCGGTCGGGGTCGAGCGCGCGCGCCAGTTTCACGCAGTAGATGCCGCTATCGCGGAGATCACTATGCAGGAAGAAGAAAGGTCGCTGGGTAGCAGCACCTTCCTGGATCTGCACCACGAGGAGATGGACTCCTTCGTCCCACCGCAGCCGGATCGTCGCACTTTGGGGCATCTCGCCGCGCATATATTTCTCGATGAGCGCAGCCTTCGCCTCCGATAATTTCGGCGCATTCGCGGTCACGAAGCCACCCCCAAACTCCCCCGTGTCGCTCCTGAATGAACTTCACCGAAGGTGACCGGCAGCGCTTTGAGGCCACGGAAGCCTTGATTTTCATGCCATACGAGGGGAGTGTCCGCCAATCGCAGGTTGGGCAGCGTCAGCAGCGCCTCCAAGGCGATTTGTGCCTCCAGACGTGCCAGGGGCGCGCCGAAGCAGAAGTGCGCCGCCCAACCGAAGGCGAGATGTCGGTTGTTCTCG
>JBBSFO010000198.1:0-8208 GCA_038238655.1 Thermomicrobiales bacterium
AGCTCGAACTTCGGCAACAGCCTGAGCATGGTCGGTGGATCGCTCCTGCTTCCCTTCCTCCCCGCGCTCCCGTCGCAACTCCTCCTCAACAACCTCCTCTACGACCTCTCCGAAATCACCATCCCGAACGATCGCGTCGATGCCGATGCGCTGATCAAACCCCGGCGGTGGCAGGCGGGGTTCATCCGGCGCTTCATGTTCACCTTCGGGCCACTCACCTCGCTCTATGACTTCCTCACCTTCTTTGTCATGCTGCATGTCTTCCATGCATCCGAGGCGCGTTTCCAGGCGGGCTGGTTCATCGAGTCGCTGGCGGTACAGACGCTCGTGATCTTCGTGGTCCGGACCGTTGGCAATCCGCTGAAGAGTAGGCCAAGCCCGCTCCTGCTCCTGAGTGTTGGGACGTGTCTCGCGTTCGCGGTCGGGATCATCCTCTCCCCGCTCGGGAACCTCCTCGGCCTCGAGCCGCCACCGGCGCCGTTCCTCCTGTTGCTAGTCGGGATGATCGTGACGTATCTCTGCCTGGTGCAACTCGTCAAGCGGTGGTTCTTTCGGCACAACACGCTGTGAGAATCGTACGACTGGTGGCGCACGGAGGGTGGCCTGCCAACGATGATGACGCAGGAATATGGCCGGATCATCAATCTCTCCTCGATCCTCGGTGGCGTCGGCCTGGGACGGCTCGAACGGCTACCCGTGCCGATACTAGTCCTCCGCCACAGGGGTTGTGATAGGGTAGAGGCGCTGCAGTGTCGTGCGCGCCTCCGCCACCCCGAATCGCCAGTCCACCGTCGCCTTGGCCGCATTGCGCGGCCCTTCCCATGCCGCAATCTCCCGTCGCAATGTCTCGATCTCGCCGATGCGCCGATCCACGCATTGCCGCGTCAGCACCGACCATTCGATCTCCATCTGATTGAGCCACGACCCTTGCTTCGGCGTGTAGTGCCACTCCAGCCGGTCGAGAATGCGCCGCGCCTCGGCGGGTTCGTATGCTTCGTCGAGCGCCGCGCCGGTGTGCGTGTTCAGGTTGTCCAGCACGACCCGAATCACGTCCGCCTCCGGGTACCATTCATCGACCAACCGCCGCATCATCGCCGCGAACTCCCCTTTCGTCCGCCGCTCGGTGACGACGATCTGTCGCCGTCCTGCGTGCGGCTCGAAGCAGCCGAACAGATTGCACGTCCCGCGTCGCACGTACTCGTCGTCGTCGCGCACCGGCATCCCCGGTGCCCGTGGCAAGGAGGGACGGCTATCATCCACCAACTGGTAGGGCAACTCATCGAAGCAGACCACCGGGCGGGCCGGATCGTGCGGCGCGGCATAGAGATGCAGCACATCCTCCATGCAACAGACGTACGCCGCGCTCACCGTCGGGATGCACCACTGCTTGTGCTGCCACGGTTTGATGCCCCCTTTTTGAGCGTGCGCCGTACCGTCTCGTCCGAGATCGTCTCGACAATGCCGAGGGTGACCAATCGATCGGCCAGCAGTTGCATCGTCCACTCGCCCCTGCCCTGCGGCGGATCGCTGCAGGCGAGGGCGACGAGATGCGCCTCTTGTGTGCCGCTCAACCGGCGCACGCCGCCGGGTCGGGCGAGTTCATGCAGCGCGGCGTGCAATCCCTCCTCGGCGAACCGCTTGCGGATGCGCCCGACCGTACTCTCACTCGTGTGCAGTGCGGCGGCAATCTCCCCGTCCGCTTTGCCTTCCTCGGCGTGCAAGAGAATCTGCGCCCGATTGACGATCCGCGCCCGCGCCGTGCCACCACGGATCAGGACATGCAGTGCGTGCCGCTCGTCATCCGTCAGTGCAACCACGTAGACCTTTTTCCGCATCGTCGCCTCCTTCGCGATGCGGTATGCTTACAGCAGAATGATTCAGGTGTCAAAACTACCGTGGCGGAGGACTAGCCTCGATCAGCCCGATGGGGTGTTCGCTGCATTGGACCCCGTCATCGCCGCCATCTACACCGGGGTGTGGCATGATCGGGAGACGCTCATGCGTCGCGCCGTTGCCGCCCTTCGCTATCCACTCGTCGATGTCCTCGCGCACCCGACGGGGCGCATCGTCGGCGGACGTGTGGGTGGTGGCATTGCGATGGAGACACGTTGTGTCGAGGCGGTGCGGGCGGGTACGGCACTGGAGATCAATGGCGATCCGAATCGCCTGGACCTGCGCGATGTGAACGCGCGTGCCGCAGCAGCATCGGGTTGCATGCCCGCAGTGGGCAGCGACGCCCATGCCACGGACGGCCTTGAGAACGTGTACGACGGCGTAGGGTAGCGGAGCGCGCCTGAATTTCACCGGAGCGTATTCTGAACACGCGCACCCTCGCTGCCCTGCATGCGCGGATGAAGCGCAGCGCTCATGCGGCTCGCGCACAATGAGGGGTACGGCGAGAACGTCTGCGCGCCGGGCTCGATGGCCCTCAATGGTCCGCCGCACACGCCTGAAAACGCCGTCATGTTCGTGTCAGAACAAGGATCGGGTGCATTGCGCGGTGCGGCGGAGATCACCATGGTGTCGCACGCATCATGCACAGCATCATTGCGGCAGCGCGAGCGTCAGGCTGACCGGGCAGTGATCGGACCCCAACACCCCAGTGCAGATGTCCGCCGCGACGATGCAGTCCTTGAGGTCAGGCGATACCAGAACATAATCCAGCCGCCAGCCGCAGTTGCGGGCCCGCGCGCGGGTTCGCTGGTCCCAATAGCTGTACTTCGCTTCCTCAGGATGCAGGAGGCGAAAGGTGTCGATCAGCCCGGCGGCGAAGCACTGGCCGAGGGCCTCGCGTTCCTCCGGGAGAAAACCGGACGTGTGAATATTCTCCCGCGGACGCGCCAGATCAATCGCTGCGTAGGCTGTATTGAGATCACCGGCGATGATGATGGGACGATGTGCGGCAACATAGTGCTGCACGACCGCGAGCAAGCGGCGGTAAAATGCAAGCTTCTCGTCCACCCATGCCGGACCCCGTCCGCCGTTCGGCACGTAAACATTGAAGAGGACGAACGGCGCGAACTCACTGATCAAAATGCGCCCTTCACGATCGAAACGAGGATCGCCCAACCCACGCGTCACGGCAACAGGGGAATGCCGGGAAAACGTGGCGACGCCGCTGTAGCCTTTGGTGGCGGCGCACCAGTCGGCGTGATACTCGCCCGGATGCAGGAGCGTGCGTGACAGTTGCTCAGGAGCTGCTTTCGTCTCCTGGATCGCAACGATGTCGGCGTCGCTCTGGCAAAGCCAGTCCACGAAGCCCTTTCTTGCTGCCGCCCGCACGCCATTGACGTTCCAGGAGTAGATCGTCACGCGGCTTCGGTGGTCGTCAGTCGCTGACAATCCGGTGTCCTGCATGCCGCCCGCTCCTTCCGGTGGATCACGTCATTACGTGGACGGACCGGCGGAGCGCAGCAAGAGTACGGGAGCATGAGACGCTTCCACGATCCGCTCGGCAACACTCCCCATCGTCCACCGTTTGATCCCCGTGCGACCATGCGTCGTCATCACAACCAAGTCGTACGTTCCGTCTCCGAGTATCTCCAGAATCGCTGCGGCTGCATTCCCGGTCGGCATCAGCGACACGGTCGTCACCCCCAGCGTCGTAAACCCGGCACTGACCTGCGCCAGATAGGCCTCTGCCGCCGCTCGTACTTTCGCAAGCGACCGGCCGAAGTATTCTGGCTGCAACACCATATTCGGTGCGATCACGTCGGCTAACGCGGGTGCCGTCACCACGCGGACGAGCGTCACCCGTGCGCCGAGTGCGGGTGCCAGTTCGCGCACGAGCGGGAGCGCCGCCGCGGCGAGATCCGACCCATCCAGTGGCACGAGGATGTTGCGGATCGTCGCCGGTTCCTCCGGGTGCGCGGGTGGTCCCTTCGGTCGTACGATCAACGTCGGCACCGTCGCCGCAGTCAGCACCTTGCGCGCCACGCTGCCGAACGCCCAGTGCGCGATTCCGCCGTGCCCATGCGTGGCCATCGCGATCAGATCCCGCTCCATCCGCTCGGTGAACCCGAGGATCTCCGCCGCCGGTTCGCCCACGGTGGCGTGCGTCTCAATCGTGCGTGATGAAGTGCGCAATCGTTGCGCGAGGGAATCCAGTGCCTCTCCGATGCCTGCGAGTCGTTCCGCCTCGAAGGCGGCGTCGTCATACGGCACGTTGTAATCCCACGTGACATGGAGGGGCGGGATCGCCTCGAGGAGGGTGAGTGAGCCATGCGCCGCATCGGTTAGGGCCAGCGCGTAGGGCAAGGCCGCTTGGGCGAGAGCAGACCCGTCAAGGGGGACAACGATCCGGGTGAACATCACGAGCTCCTTCTGCGTTTGTTGCCTTGTGATCACGCTGGGGTTTGCGCCGTGCGCCAGGTGACGTAAGCGGCGACGGCGTCCAGGAGGATGGCATCGATCGCCGCTTCCGGTGTCTCCAGGGTGAGCCTGCGGTCATCCGTCGCATCGCCCGCACGCCACGTGAGGCGTGCCTCGCCATGGATGATGCGGAGCGTGATCATGAAGTCGGGCGCATCGTATTCGACCATTCGATAGCCTTCGGGGCCGCGGCGAGACGCAAGGATCGTCCCCTGCGCCGCGTGCAGGCCCGGTGCCTCGAAGGCGGACGCGATCTCGGCAAATCGCCGCAGGAGATGCGGCGAGCACTGAGCAACGACCGCTTCCTCCCACGCGTGTACCTCCGCATTGTGTTCTACCGTTTCGGTCAGCGGAGCGATCGTCTGGTGGAGCGTCCCCGTGAAACTCATCATGGCTTCCTTTCTTCTGCGCCGACGCCACGCCGGGAGACACCCTGCGGCTTGCTGTGCGCTCGTACAGCGCTCCGACCGATGCGCACGTCTGTTCAGCCCACATAATCATCCAAGGATGATCGTCGGATCGCCATCCGGCGGGCAGCGTTCGACGAGTGCGGTGCTATGCCGGATTCCGGACGTAGGTGACTGTCACCACGCCGCTCTTGTGTGCACGCTTCCCACCGAGCAGGCTCATACCACCGCTCAGCACCGCGTTGCGGATCGTCTGCTCGGCCGATGCACGCCCTTCTTGCCGCGCTGTGTACGCATTCTTGTACCGCGCGGTGTGCGTACTTGCCTGCGTGTCGTCATACCAGGCCATCAATGCCCCGTCACCCTTCGCTTGCGGCCCTTGCGGGTGAGAGTACCGCGCGTTGCCGCCGATAGATCGCGAGACCATGCGGAGTCAAGCGCATCATCCGCTCGCCCGCTTCACGGTGGAGATCTTCGATGAGATCCCGCCGCTGGAGTGCCGTCAGGACGGGGAGCAGTTCCTCATCACTCAGGCCGAGTTCAGCGGCGATCGCGTCCGCGTCCACGCATGGCCGGTCAGCACGGGCACCCTGCGCACAGAGCGCATCGAAGAACTGCGTCACGAGGAAAATCGCCGTCTCCTTACATCGGTAGCATCGGGCGGACGGTGATCTTAATGGTGACCTGCGTCACCCCGCCGACCCGCCAGGCAGCCGCTTCCGCCTCTTGCCGCTCCGCCCACGAGCGCACCGTGCCCGTGAGCGTCACATGATTGCCGTTAATCGCGACATGTATCTGCTGCGCATCGACCGCCGCATTGCGCACGAGGGCCCGGATGATCTGCGACTCGACCGCTTTGGGTGCGATCGCCGGTTGCACGATCCGGATCTGGTTGGCCACCGACTGTACCCCCGTGATCTGTCGCGCCACCCGCTCGGCCTCCGCGCGCTGGTAGTGCCAGACCGTGTCGCCATGGAGCGCCACCCGGCCGTCCGCGACCCGCGCGGTGATCCCCGCTGGGACCGCCTCATCGAGATCGAAGGCGTCGGCGATCCGCTTGGCGATCGCGGTGTCTGTCAGGATGCCTGCCCCCTCGGGCGCGACAACGAGGTCGTTGGCGAGGGCGCGCACCCCGGCCACCCGCAGTGCCGCGCGCTCCGCCGCGATCTTTTCCGCGTAGGTGTCAACCGTGCCGGTGAGGGTAACGACACCTTCATCAACTTCGACGCCGACATCGGTCACATCCACTTCGGGGTCGAATTCAAGCTCCTCGAGGATATCGGTTTGGATCTCGATGTCCGAACTAATCGTTGTCATGGTGCTATCTTCCTTTCATCGCATGGCTCAACACTCCAGACTGTTCCACCATACGGGGAGCGGCATCGCAATTGTGTCACGGGATCGCCCCGACCCGTTGCAAAAGCGTGTCAAAACCGTCGCCGCCCGCAACGGGCGGCGACGGCGTCGGCGAGCTTCCACGGGATTGCGACAGCATTCACCGCATTTGACACGACTTTGTCACGCCCCCCGCCCTATCCTGCCCTCAGGTGTGTTTGCATGGAGAAAGGATGCCGCCGTGTTTCGTCACATTCTCGTCCCACTTGACGGCTCGCGGCTTGCGGCCGCTGCCGTCCCCTTCGCGGTGACCCTCAGCCGCGCTTTCGATGCGCGCGTCAGCCTGCTCGGCGTCGTGGAGCCATTCCCGGAGTTCGCGCGGCTCCCGAATGCCGCCATGCAGGAGGCCGATGAACGGCAGGTCACCGTGAGCGCCGCGTACCTGGAGTCGGTTGCAACCGCCATGCGGGCGCGCGATCTCGCGGTGACGACGGTGGTCCGCCACGGCAATCCCGCAGTGGAGATCATGGCGTACGCCGAGGAGGCGGAATGCGCGCTCATCGTGATGGGCACGCACGGCCGGACCGGTCTCGATCGCGTGCGGATGGGGAGCGTGGCGCAACGCGTGCTGCGGTACGCCGTTGTGCCGACGATGGTCGTCCGGCCACCGAAAGCGGAGTCCCCGGCGGACGAGGCGCCAATCGCGGGGGTGACCGCCACGCTCGATGGGTCCGTATGGGCGGAGGAGGCGCTCCCAATCGCCGCAAGGATGGCGCGCGCCCTCGCGGTGCCGCTCACCCTTTTTCGTGTCATCCCGACCTGGTCCTACCTCGTCGGTGCGGGTTGGGACGGGGGATACTACGAATCTGAGAACGAGGAGATGATGCGCGACGAGGAGCGGGCGGTCGAGGAGTATCTCGAGGCGGTCGCCGCCCGGTTGCGCGCGCCCGGCCTCGCGGTGCGGACACATTGGCAGCGTAGCGCGGCGAACCGGGTTGAAGAGGACATCGCCGCTTATCTGGCGGAGCAGCCTGCGGGTATCACGACGATGGCAAGCCACGGGCGCGGTGGGGTGCTCCTCTGGGCGCTGGGGAGCACTGCGGAAGGTGTGCTCGATCGGGCACCATGCCCGATCCTCGTCGTCCGGGCCGGGACGCTCGACGATACAGACAAAATGCACATCAGCGCATCGCCGACTACGCGCACGCGTGCTGCCGGTGCCTGAAGGCCCAGTGTTACGGAAGATACGGTATGGCTTGTCAAGCCCTGCATCGGCCACCTCGGGCATTCCCCTCACTTTTCCGGCTCACGCTGCCACTGGCTGCATCTGCCGCTGGGCATACGCCGGATCGAAGTCTTGCTCTTTGCGTACGACCGCCCAGGCAATGTGCAGCAGCTTGCGCGCCGCCGCACAGCGCGCTACCTTCGGTGGCTTGCCCGCAGCGCGCATCCGCTCATAGAACGCTTTGATGACGGGATTGTGCTGCGCGGCACTCAACGTCGCGAGATAGAGCGCCGTGCGCATCCGCCCGTTCCCGGTATGGCCAATACGCCTCCGCCCGCGCACGCTGGTGCCGGATTCGTACGGGTTCGGCGCCAATCCGGCGTACGCGACGGCTGCTTCCGGTGTCGAACAGATCGTGAAGTTGAGCGTCGTGACGAGCAGCCAGGCCGCCGTGATCAACCCGACGCCTTTGATGCTTTGCAGGCGGGATGCCGAGGCGGCCCAGGCGGCATCGGCAGCGAGCGCCGCACGCACCTCAGCATCGAGCGCCCTGATCTGTTGCCCCAGCGTTTCGATCAACTCCTCCATGCGCGCCTTGACCGAAGCAACCACCAGGGGAGCGAACAGCAATGCGTGTAACTGATTCATCAGTTGCCGTTGCACATCGAGGAGGGCGTCGCGCTGGGCAAGGCGTTGTTGCACTTCATAATAGACGGTAGGAGGCGGTGTCCAGAGCGCGGGTTGGAGCAATGCTGCTAACTGCGCGAGCGTCTGTGCGTCAATGGCGTCGGTCTTCGCACGCTTGAGCAGCGCCTTCGCAAAATGATGTGCCTGGGCCGGATTAATGACGCTCACCCGGTAGCCCATGTG
>JBBSFO010000199.1:0-8199 GCA_038238655.1 Thermomicrobiales bacterium
GGCGTTCTTGCGCTTCGAGCAACACCGATTGGTGACGGGAGTGAGTTGGTGGGAAGCGAAGACAGACATCATCCGCCATGCCGTGCGCTCCTATTTGACCAATCCTCGCTATACCCTGACCTCAACTGCGTAACTCCTACCTTTATTTCAGCAGCGTTGTTTGGCTCGGATCGTACGCGTCGCGTACCATGACCTGATCCGTATAGATAACTACGTTCCCATCAGTGAGTGTGATTGGCATATAGTCAAGCGAACGCGGCGCAATCCCGTATTTCACAGCGCCCGTTTTCCCGTGATACTGGGTGCCACAGAAAGGGCATCGGAAAAAGAGGCCATCAAAATCATGGACCGTGAAAGCAAGGTCGGTGCATACCCATGAAACGGCAATCACTCGATCGGCTTCCGCTGGCAACAAATAGAAACGCCCGACGATATTCTTTAGATAACGTTCTTCTCTCAGCACCTTCATACCGTCGGCGACTGACCCAGCTGAAACTCCTACGCCAATGCTCGTTGTCTTCGTCGGATACACGGATCGTACCGTCGCAACTGCACTCGTCGCCGCGAGCACGCCCAGGAGAGAAAAGAACGCATAGCGAGTGAAGTTCCGGTGCGTGTGGGAGCCGAGACGGAGCGTGCATCGTTGCACCATCCTTTCGCATTGCAGCGGCACCGTTGCCGCCTTGCTATCACTTGATCGCTCCGTGAGCGATTGTCCATCGAAATTCGTTTCGTGAGCATGTCAATATCAACGCGGCGAGTCACCAAACAGCTATGTAGTCAAGCAAGATGTGCTACGATACTGAGAGATGTACGTACACCTGTGGAGGTGGTGCATGAATGCATTCGATATCGCGCTGATCGTCGCGGCGCTCGGTGTGGCGGCGCTGACGTTCACGCAACCACCGATCACGGTAATAGCGGACATCGTCGCGGTCTATGCGGCGTCGGTACTGGCTGGTATCCTGTATCGTCCGGCGACGCAACTGGCCGTGGTGCGCTTCTTGCCGGACAAGGACAACCTGACGGTGCGGCTGGCCGTCTTCGCATTGCTGCTTGTTGGCGGCGCGCTCATCCTGCGCGGGTTGCTACGGCGGGTCGCCGGGATGATGGCGGTGGCACGCTGGGGCGCGGGGCCGCTGATCGGCAATCTGCTTTCGGCGGGGTTATCAGTGGTGCTCGCGGTCGTCGTCGTGTTGCTCGTCGTGGTCGCATTCGTGACGGTCGCACGCATTCCGATGTCGGTGGGGATCGTCGCATTCGCGCGGGAGCAGACGGCGCACTCGCATCTCGTGCCACGCCTCGCCCAGCCGCTGGCTGTCTACCTCCGGCTGATCGGGGTCTTCTTCCCGAACGGGTTGCCGGACGTCTATCCGAGTGTCGCGGGACTGACCCACCCCGCTTGACGGGAAGTAACGAGTAGCGAGCAACGAGTGACCGGAGCCATCTCTCGACTTTCAACTCGTTACTCGTTCCTTCCGTGAGGAACGTGTCGTGCCGATCGCGGCGAGTATTCTCGAAACCCTCGAATATCCGAAAGTCCTCGCCCGCCTCGCGCGTGTCTGCGATTACTCGCTGGCGCGCGAGCGGGCGGAAGCGCTTGTGCCCGATACGACCGTGCCCGCTGTTCGCCGGATGCTGACGGAGACGACCGAGGCGCGGACGCTGCTCGCCTCGATCCCGGAGATTGGCGTCGGCGGTGCGCGGGATGTGCGCGAGCCAGTGCGCCTAGCCGATTTGGGCGTGACGCTCAACCCGGCGCAACTGCTCGATATCCGCGACACCGCCGCCGCTTCTCGTACGCTCCGCCGGACGATTACGCGCTTGCCCGAGGCGTCCGTACGGTTTCCGGTCATCCTCGATCACGCGGCGGCGCTCAGCGACTTCACGAACCTCGATGCAACAATCACCGCCGCGATCTCACCACGCGGCGATGTGCTCGACAGCGCATCGGACGAGTTGCGGCGTATTCGCATCGGGGTTCGCACGGCGCAAAGCCGACTCATGGAGTACATGAACAACTTCACGCGCGGCGCGCGCGCGGCAGCATTGCAGGAACCGATTGTCACCGAGCGGGCTGGGCGGTACGTCGTGCCGGTGCGGGCCGATCAGCGGGTACAGGTGCCCGGCATCGTCCACGATACATCGGCGAGCGGGCAAACGCTCTTTGTCGAGCCGATGGAAGCGGTCGAGTTAAATAATCGCTGGCGGACGCTACAAATTGAGGAAGAACGCGAGATCGAGCGCATTTTGCAAGCGCTCACCGCGTATGTCGCGAAGGAAGCGGGCGCGCTCGAACGGGCGATGGGTGGCATCGCGGCGATTGACTTCGCGCTCGCCAAGGCGCGCCTCGCGGCGGAGATGCGGGCGAACGCGCCGCGCCTCTGGACGGCGGACGACACGCCGAGGCAGATGCTGGAGGGCGCGCACCCGACGCTGCGGCTCGATTTGATCGAGGCACGGCACCCGCTCCTCACTGGTGCCGTCGTGCCGACCGATATTACCCTCGGCGACCGCTTCCGCATCCTTGTCATCACCGGGCCGAATACGGGGGGCAAGACCGTCGCGCTCAAGACCGTCGCGTTGCTCGCGCTGATGACGCAATCCGGCCTGCACATCCCCGCCGAGGAGCGGAGCGTGATGCCCGTCTTCGAGAGCGTCTTCGCGGACATCGGCGACGAGCAGAGCATCGAACAGTCGCTCTCCACCTTCAGCAGTCACATGACCCGCGTGATCGCCACGCTCCGGGATGTGACGCCCGACTCGCTCGTGTTGCTCGATGAACTCGGCGCGGGCACGGACCCGGAAGAAGGCTCCGCACTCGCCCGCGCGCTGATCGCGACGCTGCTTGAACGCGGCCCGCTCGTCATCGCCACGACGCATTACAGCGAGTTGAAATCGTACGCCTACGCGACGCCTGGTGTCGAAAACGGCAGCGTCGAGTTCGATGTCGAAACGCTCTCGCCGACCTACCATCTGACGGTCGGCGTGCCGGGGCGCTCTAACGCGCTCGCGATCGCACAGCGGCTCGGCCTCGACCCTGCCGTTGTGGAGCGAGCGCGGCAGTATGTCGCGCCGGAAGTCGTGCAGGTGGACACGTTGCTGGAAGGGATCAAGGGCGAACGTGAGGCGGCGGAGCGCGCTCGCTCGCGCGCCAGCCGCGACCGCGCCCAGGCGGAGCAGATGAAGCGCGATGCCGCCAAAGCCCTTTTCGAGGCGGAAAAAGCGAAGCGGGACGCCCGCGCCGAGGGGCTGGCGGCAATCGAGCAGGAATTGGCGGAGCTGCGCGCCGATTTGCGTCGCCTCTCCCGCGAGCGCGACACCGTCAGCGTGACGCGCGACTGGATTAAACAGGCGGATCAGCGCGCCCTCGAAACGCAGCAGCAGTTGAAAGAGGCGAATGTCAAAGAGTCCGCTGCGCCGAGGCCGACACCACCCGCGATCATCAATCTGCCAGCGGAAGGCCCCGACCGACCGCTCCAGGCGGGCGACCGCGTGCTTGTGTCGGCATTCGGCGATTCAGAGGGGCTGATTACCATCCTCTATCCGACGAGCGGCGAGGCGGATGTGCAGGTCGGCTCGTTCACGATGCGGCAGCCACTTTCCGGCCTAAGTCGTTTATCGAACCGCGAGGCCGCACGGCGCGCAACGTTGCGCGGCGACCGACCGCGCCAACCGCGCGTCGCCCCGATCACCCTCCCCGCCGCGCCCGCGAACGCTTCGCTCGAAGTGGATTTGCGCGGCATGCGCGCCGTCGAAGTGGCGGATGTGCTGGATCGCTCCTTAAACGATGCTACCCTTGCGGGGATGCCGTATCTGCGCATTATCCACGGCAAGGGTACGGGCGCGCTCCGGCAGGTCGTCCGCGACTATCTCCGCAGCAACCCGCTCGCCGTCGGCACCGAGTCCGCACCCGACCAACAGGGCGGCGAGGGTGTGACGATCGCGCGACTGACCGGGGACTAACGATGCCGTTCCATTTCCGGAAACCTGCCGGCGAACCGCGCCCCGAAGGGAAAATCGTTCCCATCGCCACGGCGGAGAATCAAATGGCCGCCGATATGCTGGTCGGCATCCTGAAGATGCACGAGATTCCCAGCATGGCGCGCTCCCGTGGGATGGGCGTCGCCTACCTCGGCGCTGCCCTACAACCGCACGATATCCTCATCCTCGAAGGTGACATCGAACGCGCCGAAGAGATCCTCAAAGCCTTTTCCGACGACGAGGACGTGAAAATCCTCTGGCGTTAGTCACTTCATTCAATCAACCGATCAGCTAAATCGAGGCAGTGGTAACGCCCGTAGGTACATGGCCCTTTCTTCACGAGCCGTAGATTGAACAGCCGTATCGCAGGCAGAATTTGCGGATCGCGGATCATTGCACGCAGGTTTTCTGCGTCCATGATGAAGTGTGTTTGATCTGACCCTCCCGGTGCGTATTCAATATCGCCTTGTTCCACTTTCGGGTATCGCTGTCGAAGCCGCCGCAATGATTGACCAAACGCTTGTTCGATTGGAGAGCGGGCGAGATGCATGGAGAACCACGGCTCGTTGCCATCGCTGTATGCTGTCAGCACCTCTTGCCAATTGATGTTGATGCGTGAGTATGCAAAATCTATCGGCGAGACGAATACGGGCAGACACGAACAAGCCCAGAACGAAACTTCGCCGCGACGAATCGCGGGAATACTGAAGCGAACATAGTCACGCAGTACATCCATAACATGAGCGGCATGCGGCATGTCGACAAAGCGGTCGAACTTACTGCGATATCGCTGGCGAAGGTCAGGATTCGCAACTCGAGTCCCGGCGCTATCAATCCATTTGAGATCATGAAGCCATCGTTCCTGATCTTCGGCTGGCATGATGAGATCGAAATCCGAATCTCCCTTCGGCATGCTGGCGAACGTGATGTTGCGTAATAGATAGCCTTCGGTCTCAAGAATGCCAATCACATGCCGTTCTTCGTCATCAAGGTCATCGCTCAGTATCGGTTTGAACGACACCTTTTCAATGTCGGCGTATGTGACACGGTGTTGAGCATAGCGGCGGACAACGTTTATTGCCTGCCCCACATAGAAATCACCATTTTCAAAGTGCAACACATAGATACCGCAACGCTTCTCTGGCGAGAATCGGTCTGCGATGGATGCGCGCCCGCGTACGAACAAAGCGGGGTCGAAGCCGAGACGTTCCAGCATCATTGCACCTCGCTATCGCATACATCGCTGCCCGAGCCTGGCACAAGGCTATCACACCTACATAAAACCGCCCGCACGCCGAAGAAATCTTTACGGCGTTTTCGGACGATAACGATGTGAGATTGTTCTGACGCTGACCAGAGAGCACGGTGACGCAAAGTAGAACAAAAACGCGAGGGAATCCGAACAGTACAATTTTCATGCCATTTTTGGCGCATTCCAATGCGGTAAATTCATGTGCCAGAGTTGACGAACATTTGTTCGCATGAGACAATAGCGGTACGCCGGGAGGGGTTGAGGCCGCACCCACCGGAGACGAAACGGCAAACGTAATCGGAATGGATGACGAAGCGGCTGGAGGGTATCGCACATGGCACGAGGATTGAACCGCGTCACGCTCATCGGCAATCTGGGGAATGATCCCGAACTACGCTACACCGCAGACGGTGTCGCAATGGCGACCGCGTCGCTGGCGGTCAACGGCTTTCGTCGCTCCCCGGATGGCGAGCGCGAAGAGTCGGTCGAATGGTTCCGGCTCGTCTTCTTTGACCGACAGGCGGAAACGATGAGCACGTACGGCGCGAAGGGCAAGTCTGTCTTTATCGAGGGCCGCTTGCAGACGCGCCCCTATGCCGACCGCAACGGCGTGATCCGCACGGCAATTGAAGTCGTCGTCGCGCAATTCCTGCTGTTGGGATCGGCCCATGCACCCGCCGAGGACGAAGCGGCTGTTGTGCAGGCGGAACCGGTCGAGACCGGCACCGCAATCGCCGCCCGCTAACCCAACCCCCCAACCCCTTCCCTCAGAGGGAAGGGGGAGTCAAGGAGAACATTCATGATGGCACGGAGCAATGCAGCGACCGTAGACGAACAGCCGCAGGGACGTTCATTCGATGCCGCCGCGCACATGCGGAAGATTCGCACGCGACAAGGGATGCAGGATTACCTCGATGTGAAGTGGCGCATCGCCTGGCTCCGGGCGGAGTTCCCGACCGCGCAGATCGTTACCGAGCAGATCGAGGGCGACGCCGATCATGCCCGCTTCAAATGCACGATTACTCTGCCGAACGGCGCGATATCGAGCGGCCACGGCAGCGAAACCGCGCCGGACTTCCCGGATTTTTACGAGAAGGCCGAGACCAAGGCGATTGGTCGTGCCTGTGCCGTCCTCGGCTACGGCACCGATGCCGCGACTGACTTCGACGACGGCGAACCGATGGATGGTCGTGCCGCCGCGAAGGATGAGCGCGCCACACGCCGCGCCGACGGCCCGGACACCACTGGCAATGTCACGCCCATCGGCGCGGTGAGCCGGACGCGACCGGAAGCGCCCGCCGAATCTCCGGCACCAGTACCCGCACCGAGCCGACTCCCGGCAACCCGCCGTGGCCCATCGAATAGTCCGGCGCAGACGGAGACACCGAGCGCAAGTACCGCCGTCGCGACACCCGCGTCGGACGATCGCTCGAATGTCCATCAGCACGCGCAACTGCGCTCGCTCGGCGACCATGGCTTCGATCTTGCGGCGCGCTTGCAGTCGCTCAAGGTCGGTGGCATCGAGGACCTGACCCGCGAGCAGGCAAAGGAGTTAATCATTGAGGGCCGCGCGTCGGTCCGAGGCGGTCACTCACTCAACTAGCACATTCCTCCCCCCTCCCCACCCCCGTCCGGCCCCCTGCCGGCGGGGGCTTTTTTGTCGTCGCCGGGAACGGCCATGTTACACTGCGCGCCGATGATAGTGGCGTAGACTGAAAAGCCCACGCTACCGGGTAACACAGACAAAAGCCCGTGATCTTTCCACCGGCATAAGGAGCGTTGCGTGACGGTCGGAGCAAATGACAAACTCAGCGTCGCGGTGATCGGGCTTGGGTGGCCCGGTCAGCGCCATCTCGAAGGCTACAGCAAACTGCCGTTCGTCAACGTCGCGGCGATCTGCGACATGAGCGAGAACCTGCTCGCCAGCACGCACGCACGCTTCCCCGCCATCGAAACCGCGACGAACGACTATCAGTCCCTGCTGGCGCGACCCGACATTGACGCCGTGAGCATCTGCTTGCCGAACTGGCTCCACGCGCCAATCAGCATTGAGGCGATCCAGGCCGGCAAGCACGTTTTGTGCGAAAAGCCGCTTGCGAACACGTTTGCTGAGGGCGAGCGACTCACCGCCGCCGTCCATGCGAGCGACCGCATCTTCATGCTCGCGCTCAACAACCGTTTCCGTGTCGAAATCCAAGCGTTGAAGCGAACAATTGACGCGGGAACACTGGGCGACATTTATTATGCGAAGTCGGGCTGGATGCGCCGCCGATGGGCGGGCGCGGTGCGCGGCTGGTTCATGGAAAAGGAAAAGTCGGGCGGCGGGCCGCTGATTGACCTCGGCGTCCACATGCTCGATCTCGCGCTCTGGCTGATGGGCAGCCCGAAGGCAACCCGCGTCAGTGGCGTCGTCTATGACCGCCTCGCGAAGGAGATGGAGCCGCTGCTCGGCCCGTTCGACATCGAGGACCTCGGCGCGGGGATGATCCACCTCGACAACGGCGCCACGATCTACCTCGAAACGTCGTGGGGTGGCTACATCGAACGGGAGCGCGTCTTCACCGAGCTACTCGGCACGCGGGGCGGCGCGAAGTACGAGCGCTGGGGCCGCGAAGCGCCGACGGGTCAGCCGGTGCCGCCCTTCCAACTCTTCACCACCATCGCGGACGAGCAGGTCAACGCCATTCCGACGCATATTATCCTGACGCCGGAGGAGATGCTGCTCCTGTCATTCGAGAATGAGATGCGCCACTTCGCCGAATGTGTGCGCGACAACGCGCAACCGATCGCGACCGTGGATCAAGGATTGGAAATCCTGCGCATCCTCGATGCCATTTACCGCTCCGGCGCGGAGGGCCGCGAGATTGTCTTGCAGCCGAGCGCACTGTAACGCAGCCATTGCCTTGACCGAGCCACTTGATTGGTGGTGGCAGGCTTCCAGCCTGCGATTCAAACAGGCTGGA
>JBBSFO010000200.1:0-8190 GCA_038238655.1 Thermomicrobiales bacterium
ACCGGGATGACCTTCGTCTTCCCGTTCGTGATCGTCACGATCGCGATCGGCTGAATCCACGCGCCGCCTGACTGTCGGCATTCGCGTTCGGTCGAGTCCCCATGCCGAGTCCGAAGCCATCGGAGACGACGCCGACGGGAATGATGGTGGTCTCGCCCACCGTGCGTGGGTCCCCGCAGGCAAGATTGACGTTGACATTCGTATGGATGCGATCAAGAACCTTGGTGGGCAGCCCTTCCAGTGCGTTGCTGCTCTCACCGGCATTGCGTGCCTTCTTCGTCGCACATTCGATAGCGACAGACGATTCGAGGGAACCATACCGAAGACTCCGTTGCCGGGGCGTCGCACTTCCCTGCCAAGGCGTCGCAAAAGCATCACCGTCACCGTGAGTTTCGCTTTCTGTCACGGTAGGAGCCATGTCTGGCTAGGGCCATACATGCGCCTAGTAGCGGAGGATGAGCGCGATGCGCTGATGCGCCGCGAGCGTGCCATCCGGCACGAAGACCACCGCACCACCTTTCGCGATCACCGTTTCAACGAGTTCATCCACCGCGTCGTCAATCACGCCAGGGAGTATCAGGTTCTTCGCCGGACGAATCGCCATGCCCGTTGCGTCCTCGCGCGCCACATAGGTGAAGTCGTCCTCGACGAGCAGCGTTGCGCCGCGCCCCTCGATCGCGAGTCGCCAGACCTCCTCGATGCCGGAAGCATATCGTTGGCCGTCCACGGCGGCGATCAGCGCGTCAAGCGCCACCTGTTGCTGCCGTGCGAGGTAGCCCTGCATCTCCGGCCAAACGAGCGCGGCGACATCGTGCGGGAGCGTCTGGTCGTAGCTGCCCGTCACCGTCCCGACGATCTGGTGCGCGTGCGCCGAGACTTCACGAAAGAAGGCGAGGTAACGCTCCACACCCGTCACCACGAGCGGCAAGGGATCCGCCACCAGCACCGCACCGAGCGCGGCATCCACGGCACGGAAGAACTGACGCCGATACTCGTCCCGGTACTCCGAGGTGTGGGTGCCGGGGCCGCCGGGCAGCGGACGACTGCCGTCCGGACCCGGTCCCTCGTACGTCATCGGGAAGCCGTGCGCGTGGACCTCGGAGAGCGTGTCGTGCAGCCCGGCGTAGAGCCGCGTGGGTCGCTCGCTGAGGACCAATACCCAGTAGCGCGGGCTGCGCTGCTCGGCAGCGACGAGTTCGCGGGTGGCGAAGGTCTCGTCCACGACGACGCGCTCCTGCACCGGGAAAGGGAGAAGCACGATCCGGGCGACGTCCTGATCGACGAAGAGGGCCAGTCCCGCGTCCAGATGCTCGTAGTCGATGCGTGCGGCGAGATCTTCCAGTTTGGCGATCAGTGGCGTCCACACACGCGCGGAACACTCCGACCGCAGGCGCTCCGCCGCCTCATGGACGAGGTTCGTCACGCGGATGGGGTTCTGATGGTTGTCTGGCCAGCGCTGCGTGGTCGGCAGGAGGATCGTGACCGCCGGGAAGCCATGGACACGCTGCAGTTGTGTGATGTCGGATCGGTTCATTGGTTCATCCTTTCGTGTTCGTTCATGGCGCTCCTCCGGGTGGCTCGTTATCGCGTGTCATTACCAGACACGGCGGCGTACCCGGTGCTGACATGCGTCGCGATGCACCAGCCGGGTCTCGATCCGCGCGGGTATCAGGGCACGCTGCGCCGCCATGCGGCGGCTCGAGACCGTGCCTGCGAAGGTGAGGGTGAAGGTGATGAGCAATCCCACCATGAGATCGAGCAGGTGGCGATGCCACGGGTGCGCGATGAGCCATGGGGTAAGCGCCATAAGGAAGAGGCAGAGGAACGGAACGGTTCGCAACCGATAAGGTGTGTCGTTTCGCATGCTGCATTCCATCCACTCAATCCAGCGAACACCAGTATTAGTACGATTATACTTGGGGATGCATCATGAAGGTGTGACAGATGGGGGGATAGCGTGGCAAATCCGTGTCAATCCACCCGGTTGTTGCTCCCTCCGGAGTGTTATGCCGCTCGCGTGCGCGCTATGATCCGGCACCGCTCCCCTGCACGCAGCATTGACACAGTGCTGCAATGGCTTGGCGCATGACTGATACGCCTCTTTCACAGTGGCTCGGCTACGCTCTCTCCAGGCGCGGCCGACTGTGGCACGACCAGGAATGGTGCCGACATGGTCGCACTCGCCGGGAAGATCAGGATGGGCGAGGCAGATTCCCGGTGCCACCCCTCGCAGCGACGTGAGAGGGAATCGTTTCAATGGACCACGCATCCGCAACGATGGGCCAGACGCAGATGCGCCAGAACACTCTGCTCAGCCAGGTCTATGCGTGGATGACCGCCGGCTTGCTTGTCACCAGCATCGTCGCCGCCATCACTGCTTACTCGGACGTCATCAGTGCATTTGTCTTCGACAATGTCGTCGCCTTCTTCGGCTTGCTCATCCTCGAGTTCGTCCTCGTCTTCACCCTCTCCGCTACCGCTGCCCGCCTTTCCCCGCGATCCTGCGGATCTTCAGGCGGACACGACATTGCGGCGGCGACACTGTGACGGTGTGACGGCGACCCAAACGGAAAAGATGTTCGAGCAGTCTCCGTGCGCTTCGGTCACGTATTGTCACAGGATTCTGATTGCCCCTGTCCCACACTGCCGCATTCGCGCCCGCTCTAAACCGCCCCTAATCCGCCCCCGGCAGCGGCGTCGGGCCGGTGCGCGAAGCAGCGCAGGCGGGGACGACGCGAGCAGTGCGGTCCTCTCACCGATGCGCCGCTCAAGGATCCCGGCGATGACGCCATCTGGAACAAGGCAGTTGTCCCCCCCGTATCACAGCCAGTACGCATCGGCGCTCAGTCGTCCGGGGCGCACATCGGTCCTTGCACCTCCCGATTGACTCGTGCGTAACCGGGATCGGCACGTTTCTGACACACCTGAGCGCCCGCGTGTCACGCGGTTGTTACGCCCCCTGCGCGATGATGAACACGGGCGATCGGCGGCGATTGCGATGGTATGGACGCGCAATGCTGCCCGATCCGTTTCAACGCTGCACGCAAAGGGGGACGCGATGACCCTGGTAGAGAAGAGTGACCGGGATGACGTACGTGCTGATCTACCGACCGTGATCGAGCAGCCGGGCGATGCGGCGTCTGGGGTGTCCGTGGTGTCCGTCCAGCGCGGCGCGTGCGTCGTTCTCGAAATCGAACACGCGGACACGGCCCCTGAACATCGTGCGCGGCGGTCCCGCCCTGCGCGCGTATTCATGGCCATCGTCGGCGGTATGGTGGTGCTGGCATTGCTGCTCGTCTCTGCTGCCAGCATCGCACCCTTCTGGCCCACCGCCACGCCCACCCCTTCTCCTGCAGCGAGCGTCCTTGTCCCCACGCCCACCGCCTTCGTAATGCCGCCGAACAGCGCCGCTTGGTCCGACACGGCGCGGCGCGTTGTACTTGTCTACCCAACCGCCTGGAAGAAAGCCGTGCCCAGCGATTCCACTTTGCGGCTGACCGCGCGCGACGGCACGACCTTCCTCCTGTACGACACGAACTTCAATCGTTCGCAAGCGGACGGGATCGCGGCAGTCCAGCGCGCGCATATGGCCGAGACGGCGAGCGACGACCCGGATCTCGCCACGCGCGATTACACCGACGGACCTGTGAGCAACACCCGGATCGGCGACGAACCGGCGAAGGAAATGCTGTACACCTCCGTCGCGAAACTGACGCCAAACCAACCAGCGCGCCGGGGCAAGGTGCTGACCGTCACACACGCCGGGAGCCAGTACACCATCCAGGTGGAGAACGGCAGCGCCGGAGAGAACACCGAAGTGGCAGGCATCATCGCCTCGATCCGGTTCGTCGAGCCCCCCCTTCCCGCGTGACCGCCGATGCGTTGGGGGGTCGCATATATGAAGGAAAAGAAACGGACACCGCGCCGCCCCGATCCCCCTGGTACATGGGACTGCCTTGAGCACCGACCATCACCGTCGCTTTCCCGCCCTTTCACCGTCTTTGGAACGATCCAATGACGGCCAGTCCCGGCAGCCTGGCCCGCGAACGGACGCATGGGACCCCGCCCATGCGTCGGGTACGCCGACTCGCGGTGCGCGTCTGATGCGTACCGCCACCGATGCGCAGTCGGGACCTCTCCGCCGCTAGCGATGCCCTGACCGGAGGATGCTGCCGATCAGGTAAATGCCGAGAAGCGCCGCGCTCACGAAGCCGAACACGAAGAACGGTCCGATCCACCGCTCCCAACCGGGGGGATGATAGCCCGCGGTCAGCACCGCGAGTCCCGAGATGAAGGCCGCGGCCAGCAGGCCGACCACGAGGCGGTTGGCCAGGCGCTCCATATCGCGCAGGATCGGCTCGAATCCCTCCGGTCGGGTCGCCACGACCAGATTGCCGCGCTCCAGCTGCCGCAGTAGCCGTCGCACCTCCCGCGGCGATTCGACTAGCAGCGCTTCCGCGTCCAGGCTCGCGCGTCCGAGACGTCGCAGCATCCGACCCGGCGTGTACCGCTGGATAATCAGGCGTCGCGCATAGGGCGCCAGGATGGCGGTGAGGTGGAATTCGGGATTGAGCGCCGCCGCCAGCCCCTCGCTCATGACCATGGTCTTCAACAGCAGCGCGAGCGTCGGGGGCAGTTGCAGGTGATGGCGCTGCACGACGAGCAGCGCGTCGGTGATCAGTGGGCCCAGCAGGATCGCACCCAAGGGCTGGCCGTAGTAGCGCCCCACGAGGTGCCCGAGGTCCTGCCCCAATCGCGCGCGATCGACCTGCCCCCGGGTGAAGCCTAGTTCCAGGTATGCATCGACGAGCCGGTCGACATCCTGGCTCGTGATCGCCATCAGCAACCCCGCCAGTTGCTCCCGCGTCCGTCCATCGACGATGCCGACCATGCCGAAGTCGATCAGCGCGATGGTCCCGTCCGCCTCGATGAAGAGGTTACCCGGATGGGGGTCGGCATGGAAGAACCCGTCCTCGAAGATCATTTTCAGCGTGATGTGCGCCGCCCGTTCGGCAAGCGCCCGGCGGTCGATGCCCGCCGCCGCGAGGGCGGGGGTGTCGCCGATCTTCACGCCCCGCATCCGCTCGAGGGTGAGCACGCGCGAGGTGGTCGTCTCCCAGAAGATCCGGGGGATGCGGACGGTGGCATCGTCGGCGAAGTTGGCGGCAAACCGCTCGGCATTGCGCGCCTCGCGCAGGTAATCGAGCTCCGCCCGCAGCGTCTCGGCGAATTCGTCAATGAGGCCGACGATTTCGTAGTGCCGCGCCTGCTCCCAACGCCTGCTCGCCCGTACCGCCAGGTTCTTCATGATCTCCAGGTCCGCCTCGACCTGCTCGACGACCCCCGGTCGCCGCACTTTCACGACGACCGCAGTGCCGTCGGGCAGGGTTGCGGCGTGGGCCTGGCCGATCGATGCGGCGGCGAGCGGTTCCTGGTCGAAGGTGGCGAACGCCTCGTCGATCGGCCGGCCGAGCTCTCGCACGATGACCGCCTGGATCTGTTCGGACGCGACCGGTGGCACGGCATCCTGCAGTTTCACCAACTCGCCGATGTACTCCGGTGGGAGTATGTCGGGGCGGGTGGAGAGGATCTGCCCGAGCTTGATGAAGGTGGCGCCGAGTTCCTCGAGGGCGAGGCGCAAATGCTCGGGTCGGGTGGCGGCCTCGGTCCCCCGGAGGTTCCCGAAGAGTCCCTGGTGGAACGGGGCATAGCGGTCCAGGCCGAGCAGGTCGACGAAGGAGCCGAGGCCGTGACGGGCAAGGATCGTCGCGATCTGCCGGTAGCGGATCGCATGAGAAACGGCGGGGTGGGGCATCACCGGACGCTCAACCGCCGGTGACGTCGTGTGCTGGCCAACGGAGCGGTCGGGCGATACCACCGGAAACTCCCCCTCTCGCCGTGCCGAAACGCGATGCGGCTCCGAATCATGCTCGTCCGCCCACCTCGTGAAGCACGGCGCTGCCCTGCACGCGGCGGGTCACCGCGATGATACGCCGCCCGACATCGCAACCGCGTCGCAGGGATCACCGCCGTGTGACAAATCCGTGCCAACGCACGTCGCCCGTGCCACGGTCTGTATGGTGTCGACCACCGATCGCACAATGCCGGACATACACGGCGGCTTGGCAGATGCATCCCGCCCACGCGGGGCGATTCGCTCGCCCCCGATGGAGCATTGCTCTGCGCGGTCCGTTCGGTGCAACGTCGCCCTTCGCGCGCCGTTCAGCCCCGATGCGTGGTGGCGACGGTATCAGGCACGGCGAGCGAGCGCCAGACCCGTCGTGCGAAATAGATCCACAGCGGCACGAAGAGCAGCGCGTAGCCGAGCGCCCCGCCGGGCCGCTGCTGGGTGTAGAGAGCCGGTGCCGCCGTCACGACATATCGCCGCAACAGATCGTTGAGGAGGATGGCGCTGCTCGCCAGCCCGACTACCGTGCCCACCGCCAGCATCGCCACCGCGAAGCCGCGCTCCACGACATCCCGGTAGATCGGGTCGCGCCGCGACGTGACGGCGTTCCCGAAGGCGTGCGCGACACCCAGCCCGATCCCGATCACCAGGAGGGTGATCCCCGCAGTGAGGTCGTCCCCCGCCTGGGTCCTTGCGCGCGCGGCGGCGGTCGTCTCGGGCGACTCGACCGCGCCCGGTGGGAGGCTGCGGGGGAAGTCCGCCGCCTGATAGCTAAAGTCGCGGGCAATCGCGACGCTGGTGAGGGACTTGACGAGGAGCGCGCCGCCCGCCAGTGCCAGCGCGATGCAGACGGCGAGCAGGAAGGCGGTGTAGGTATGGGCGATGGTCGGGAACGTGAGGTGGCCGCGATGGAACGCGACGATGCCGGTGGCGACCAGCGCCAGCAGCACCAATGTCGCTGACGTGCCCAGGACGCCGAAGATGGCACTCATCCGGTTTCCTCCTGTGACCGATTCCGGCGCTGCGTCGCTCCGCTGCATGATTGGAATGCGGTGCTTCCCGATTCGCCGGCCTGAAGGGTGGTCAAGTGCGCTGCTACTCCTGTCCGGTGCCTATGTGCAGCCGGCAGCGCTCGCTACGCCCGGCTGGGCTCGGGGCCTGTGCGTGCCGCGATGCCCGCGCGCATGATGAGCACGGAGCACGGCGGATGGATGATCACCGCCTCTGCAGTGCTCCCGAGCACCCAGCGCGCGATGCCGCTGCGGCCGTGGCTCGTCATCACTGCAAGCCCCGTGGGACGGTCTGCCAAGTAATCGAGAATCACGTCGTCTGCGCGGTTTGTCACGCTGCGTTGCCACGCCGTGCGAACCTCCCGTCCTGGCACGCCGAGCTTCCGGGCAGTCTCTTCAAGGTAGGTGGTCACCGCTTTCTCGTCTTCCGCATCCTGCTCGGGCGTCGGTGCGTAGTACATCCCCGGCCAGACCGCAGACCCCATATACGCGTAGTTCGGCAGTACCTCGAAGAGGGTGAGCGGCACCTGCAGTGCGTCCGCGAGCGTCGTTGCTGCGGGCAGCGCCTGCTCCGCAGGCACCGAACCATCGAGGGTGACGGTGACCGCAGGAATGTGTTGAACGTCAACTACCCTTGCTGGGGGCGCGGATTAGCCTTGCCGGTTTCCGCACCCGCTCTTCACTGCCCTATCCCTCCTCATGCCCGGCCCTCGCCGGTGCCGTCACACTCATCAGTTGTCCGTGTTGCCCATTCGCCTCCTTCGCCCGATAACTCTCCATCCCCATCAGATCGAGGATCACCGCGTGATGCACCACCCGGTCGATCGCCGCCATCGTCGTCATCGGATCCTTGAAGATCCGCGTCCATTCCGAGAAGACGAGGTTCGTCGTAATCACGACGCTCCGGCGTTCGTACCGCTCCGCGAGGAGGGTGAAGAGCACTTCCATCTCGTCCCGGTCGTGCTGGACGTAGCCGATGTCGTCGAGGATCAGGCAGGTGAAGCGATCCAGTTGGGCGAGCACCTGCGGCAACCGCAGATCGCGCTTCGCCGCCAACAATCGCTGCACGAGATTTGCGGTCGCCGTCCACAAGACCGATTCCCCGTGGAGGATCAGTTCATGCCCCAATGCCGCCGCGAGATGGCTCTTGCCCGTGCCCGGTCGGCCGACCGCGATCACATTGATCGCTTCGCCGACGAAGGCGCCGCTGCGTAAGCGCTCGATCTGTTGCCGCATCGCGAGCGGGAAGTGCTCGACGGCGAGGGTGCCGAA
>JBBSFO010000201.1:0-8147 GCA_038238655.1 Thermomicrobiales bacterium
AGATTGAGGATTGCCGTATCGCCCCGCCGCACTTGCGCGATCAATCGTGGGATGAGGCTCGTCGCGGTCTTGTCGTAGAACATTTGTGAGATCAATGCGGTCAAGGTGTAGCCGTCCACAACGACCGGGACGGTCGTGCCGCTCTTCTCGTCCTTCACCGGCGTCGTGATCGGTTGAGCGTTCAGTTGCGCGACGGTGGAGGCGTAATCCGCCTGTAATGTCGGGGCGTTCGCGTTGCACTTCGCGTCCGCCATGCACGCCGCGAAGAAGAGTTTGAATGAACGGTCGAAGTTCGCCCCGTCATCCTCGACGAGGTTCGCCTGTAATGGCACGGATGAATCAAGCACTGCGCCGCGCACCGCGTCCGGGAAATCGCGCATCATTGTCAGCGCGACGCGCGTTCCGTACGAAACGCCGAGCAGGTCGAGTTGCGCGTAGCCGAGCACGACGCGAATATCGTTGAGGTCCGCTGCGCCTTCCGCGCTCGTGTACGCGCCGAGGTTGATCCCCTGCTTCGTCAGCCGATCCCGACAAAGGGCGACTGCGGCGATGTCGTGGCTCGCCTTGTCGTCCGGGCTGAGTTGCGCCTGCGCGTCCGCGAGATCGCTCGCCGTCACCTCCGGGCACCCGAGATTTGGCTGGGCGAAGCCGACGCCCCGCTGATCGTAGACGATTAGATCGCGATTCGCCGTCAATACCGGCAGATCACCGGCGAGCAGATAGGTGAGCGTGTCACTCACTGCGCCACCTGGTCCACCCTCGATATAGACGAGCGGGTCCGGTGCCGGGTTGGCGGCAGCGCTCTTGAAGACCGCAATGGGCAGTTTGATCGTCGGCCCGGTCGGATTTCGATGCTGCTCCGGCACAACAGCGAACCCGCAGCGCACCGTCTGCCCCTCGACTTGCCCGTCGGGCAGTTTCCACACGCAGGCAGATGGCTCGAAGCGCGCTACAACCCTGTTCTCCGCTGCCATCACCGTGGACGCGCGCGTTTCCCCGCCGAACAGGGAGAGCACGAGACTAAAAAGGAGCATCACCGATGCAAAGAAATGCATTGCTCGCCGCATTATTGTGTCCCTTGTTCCAAAAACCGTTTGCCTGTGCACCCACAAGGAGGATACGGTGATTATGAATGCGGGGCAAGTTCCCCGCCGCAGCGGAGAGGGGTCGGGGAAGGGGAGTCTGCGGTACAGTACGTACCGAAACAGCAGATGCGCGGCAGATGGAAGGGAGCGCGACGTGACTGGGTTACCAACATTCGGCGGGGCATCGTTACGAGGGTTGGCACGGCTGCGCGATGCGAAGCGGCGGCGAGCCTCCTCGTGGGACCGGACGGGCGGCAACCGGGACTTCATTTCCATCGCACCGGGCGAAACAGCGACGCTCGCCGAGATCGCGGGTGCGGGCAGCATCACGCATCTCTGGTTCACCATCGCCTCGGACGATCCGCTGCATCTGCGCAATCTTGCCCTGCGGATATACTGGGACGGTGAATCGGCGCCCTCGGTAGAAACGCCGGTTGGCGACTTTTTTGGCATGGGCCACGCGATGACGCGCAATTTCGCCACGCCGATGCTTGCGATGAGTCCGCAGGATGGCAGAGGGCTGAACTGCTACTTCCCGATGCCCTTCGCCAATGGCGCACGCATCACGATCACGAACGATGGCCCGGTCGGCTGCCGTTCCTTTTATTTCTATGTGGACTACGAGGAATACGCCGCCCTGGAAGATGGTCTGGGCCGCTTCCACGCATCGTGGCACCGCGAGAATCCGGCGCACGCCGAACTGCATAACGAAGGCGACGGCAAGAACCTCACTGGTACGGGCAACTATCTCATCATGGAAGCGACGGGCAAGGGGCATTTCGTCGGCTGCCACCTCGACTACGACAATGTTCACGTTTTCGACCCCAGCCAGGATGGCGCCGGGCTTGCGCCGGACTGGTCGTGGTACGGCGAAGGCGACGACATGATCTTCATTGACGGCGATGCATTGCCGACGCTCACCGGCACGGGCACGGAGGACTATTACGGCTGCGCCTGGTGCCCATCGGAATTCTATGTCGCGCCGTATCACGGCATCCTGCTACCCGGCGCGCCAAACTGGGGTGGGAAGATCACCGTCTACCGCTACCACATCGAGGACCCCGTGCTGTTCGACACGCATATCCGTGTGACCATCGAACACGGCCACGCGAACGATCGGGGCGACGACATCGCCAGTACCGCCTACTGGTATCAGACCGAGCCACACGTCCCGTTCCTGCCTTTGCCCGACATCGAAGCCCGCGCCCCGCGCGAAACGCGCTACGAGCGGCGGTATCTGCCCTGAGAGGTTCGGAGTTCGGGGTTCGGAGCGGATCATCGAACTCCGAACTTCAACTACCCACCCGTCACCGTGCGGGAGTAGGCACATCCGGCAAGACGTGGCGTGGGTCGCTGCGATCCTCAATCGGGCTTTCGATCTGCCCTGTCTCCTCCACGTGCGCTTCTTGCAGCTTCTCAGCAATCTCCGTCGCTACCATTGCGGACTCGACCGCCGATGTTCCTCGCGCTTGCTCCGCATACATCACCTCAGCGTGCGTCTCTTCCGCCTGCTCCTCTCGCTCGCCCGGATGTTCGCCCGGTAGCTCGATCCGGTAATTCTCGATCAGCACGCGAATGCCTGCCGCCATCGGCAGCGCGAGCAGCGCCCCGACAATGCCGAGGAGTTGCTCCCCGACCAGGAGCGCGACGATCACCGCGAGCGGCGAGAGGCGCAGGCTCTGCCCATAGACGCGCGGCAGCAGAAGGTGGCTCTCGAACTGGTGGTAGATTACCAGCGCGACCAACACGATCACCGCCTGCGCCGGCCCGACAGTCAACGCGAACAGGACACAGGGCGCGACCGCCAGCACGGGGCCAACGAGGGGAATCAGGTCCGCGAAGGCCGCGATGATGCCCAGCGGTAGCGCGGCAGGGACACCGACAATTTGCAGGACGATAAAGGCGAACACGCCGATCGAGAGCGACGTAATCGCCTGCCCGCGCATGTACCCCCCGACGACCGTCTCCATGTCGAGCAGCACGCGCGCGGTGCGGATGTGATAGCGACGGGGAAGGAGGGCGAACAGGAAGCCCTGCACGCGCTCGTGGTCCGCGATCAGATAGAAGGCGATGACGACGGTGGTAAACCCCAGGACGACCAGTTGCGCAGCGGCCCCGGCCGACTTGAGCGCATAGTCGCCGATGGGCGTGAGGATGCGATCGGGCCGAGCCGCACGGATGGTGTCCGCCTGCCCGGCGAGGGGGGGAACGCGGGCGGCGAAGTCGGCCAAACGGGCCTGGATACGGGGCGCATCGGTGGAAAGGGTACCGAACTGGTGGGCAAATGCGGGGATAATCAGCGCGCCGAGGCCGACGATCACACCGAGCAGGGCGATGAGGACGAGGCCGAGCGCGAGGGCGCGCGGGACGCGGTGCCGTTCGAGCCAGGTGACGACGGGGCTGAACGTGCCCGCGAGGACGAGCGCGATGAGCAGTATGAGGATGATCTGCCACAGGCGAGCGACGAGCAGGATGCCGGCGATCACGGCGAGGATCAGAACGATGGAGCGCGGCGCGATCTCGAAGCGTATCGTGCGAACCGTCGCGTCGTCACGCACATCATTGCGATTGATCATTATCCCCATCTCATTTCGGTGTGGGCGGATGCCGGATACGCCGCCGTATCATTCGTTGTCTGCACCATTGGCGACAACGCGTCCTTGCGAGCCAGTATAGCCGGACGATGTGTCATAAGGGGTATGAGGAGGCGCATTTTCTTTGAATCCGTACAAGGCCTTTTCCGATCAACTTGCGCGCCCCCGTTCGAATACCTGACCCGGTAGCACGCTTCTCCTCCCATGTATCCGCCCACTTTTTGGTTGTCCGCTATTCTCCATCAGGAAAGCGGGAGCGGCCGCGATTCACGCGGCCACTCCCCTTGCTCACTCGTCCTCTCACCGCATCGTTACCAGTCATCGTTACCATTCTTAGATGTGACGATTGGGCTTCTCGGTGATCTTCTCGTCCACGAGGTTACCTTGCGCATCGTACTGGCGCTTGTCAGTAACTGTCTTGCCGCCACCTGTTGCACCACTCTCGCGCCCGGTCATCGCGCGTTCGCCCTCAACATGAACACGTGGGTTCTTCGGGTCGTCGACATGGACCTCTTCGCGGCGGACTGTGTCGGTGACGCGCTCGGTATCGCGTACCGTTTCCTTGCGAATGTTAACCTCTCCGGTGACGACCGCTTCCTTCTTCGTCACGACTTCCTGCTGCGTGAGCGGGATCTCGATGTCCCGGTCCATCGCGGCGAGGTCTTCCTTCGTTGCGGCACGATTGACAGCCCGTTCCGTGACGTACACTTCCTCGTGCTGCACCGGCACGTCAATCGTCTTCTGCTCTTCGACCACATTCTTGGTGATCCGCGCCATGCCGCCTTCCTTCTCGCGGACGCCGGCCTTCAATTGTTCCTCAATCACCGGGACGCTGATGTTCTCGCCCTCGCGTCCGGTCATTGCACGATCCGTTGTGCGATTAGTGTTCATGCCGTACCACTCATGACCTTCGGCAGGCAACTGCTCCGCGCCCATCGTCATGACGTGATCCTTCGCAACATTGAGATGGACGTGATGGTCGTGCGTCTGCGCGACCGCGCTCATCGGCAGATGCATATCCTTGTGGAAGATGAACCCCTTCTCGACCTTGAAGGAGTTCCGGCCTACCTCGACGACCTTGCCGACCTTCTCATCATTCGCGTCGAAGACCTCGGCGCCCTTCATCACTTCGCCCATACCGCTCTGCATGCTCATTGCTTGCTCCTTGTCGTATCGCTATTGTCCGTTTGGCTTCTTGTCACCCGATGGAACTACACCATTGGTGAAGCCGATTCTTCCGCCTCAGTAACTTGGTTAGCAGGTTCGGTGCCATGCACGCGGACGCGATCCGCGAGATCGCCCCCCGCGATTTCGACACGCTGGCGACGCACCGTTTCAGTGACTTCCCGTGTTTCCGTACGGCTGCGCTTGCTGATATGTACTTCCTTGGCGAGCACCCGCTGCTTCACCATCACCAGCCGCTCCTCGATCACCGGGATGATCGTGATGTCGCCCTCCTGCCGCTGCGTCGGCATCTCGCCGTCCGCCAGCACACGCCCCACAGCGACCTCCTCGATGTCCAGTTCCTCACGCGTGACGTACTCCTCGACCGTCTCGGGCATTTCCTCGGTGCGCAGGTGGAGTGCCACGCTGCCCGAATCGCGCCATCGGGCTTCGGTAGTCAGACGCTCCTCGATCACCGGTACGACGATCTCTTCGTCAGCCGCAGCGGTGCGTTCCCTTGTCGCGGTCTCCGGCGGGCGTGTCTCTACGTCAGTGCGCACCAGGATGCGGTCGCGCTCGATACGCAATGCGCGGCGCGGGACGACGGTGGTATGCCCCCCTGCCCACGCGACTCGCACGCCGCCCTCAGCGTCAGGGAAATCCGGGAGAATCTCGGTGATCGTCCCCCCCATTCCCGTGTCGGTTTCCACTGCCGCGCCCGTCCGCAGTTCCGGTGCATGCTCGCTGGTTCGTCGTTGCTTTGCCATGGTTGTCCGCCTTTCGCTCCGTTCAGCCAATCGCCCGATCACTCAGGGCAACTGCCGTACCACGGGACGGAGCGGGTGAGTGGCACCATCATTGCGTTAGAGTTCCCGTTGTGACGATTACGCACTATGCTCTACGAGAAAGGACGAGAGGATGAGTTTTTTGAACGGCCTGAGCGGAGATTTCCTGAAGCGGCTCTCCGGTGGGAACATGGACCCCGCCCAGCCGAACGACCAGCGGGACATGGGACAATTGATGGGCGGCGTGTCGCAGGAGGATTTCCAGCAACACGCCACAAACGCGATCAGTCAGATGGACGCGCAGGAATACCAGAACCACATTATGCCTGGCGTCGGCGGCACCAACCCGCTGGGTGGTCTCGGTACGGGGATGCTCGGCTCGCTTGCGGGGAGTCTAATCGGCAACATGCTCGGTGGGCAGATGGGCGGGGGCATGGGCAGCCTCGCCGGTTCTCTGGCGGGCAGCGTGATGGGCGGGCAGGCGGCGCAGGGCGGCATCGGCGGGCTGGCCAGCATGTTGGGGCTTAACCACACCAATCCGCAGCAGATGGACGAGCACGATGTGGCAAAGGTGGCGGCGCATGCGCAGCAAAACAACCCCGGTGCGCTCGCAGCGACGGCAGCGCAGTACCAGAATCAGCCGAACGTCCTGCAAAGCTTGCTCGGCAACAAGACGCTACTGCTCGCCGGGGCGGGACTTGCGGCGGCGGCGATGAGTGGGAAGTTGCCGGGCATCACGCCGAAATTCGGGCCGGGTGCGTAACGATTACTGACAGCGCAGCGTGCGGCGCTATGTGCACCGGAAGCGCTGCGTCAGGAAGCGGATTTCGCGGTGAGTAACGCTTGATCTGCGCAATCGGCGTCCCGGACTTATGCAATCCGGGACGCCGATCCTTCCAGCTTTACCGGGCGAGTGGACGGCCCTGCGCGTCCGGCAATTTGCCCTGAGCGATTTGGATGATGTCAATGATGGACCAGATGCCGCACCCACCGAGAGTGATCAGTTTCAAAATGCCGAGTTTCGTGTAGCCGAGATAAAATCGGTCCACACCGAGGCTGCCAAGGAGAATACTCAAGATGAGTGTCGTCGTAAATGTCTTGTCGCTGACCTGACCACCTTGCATTGGGTCCATCGGTTTCCCATCCCTTCCCTACACCACCAACAATCACGGCGCGTCACTCGCGCGCCAATATCCGAAGTATACTACGTCGTACACGTTCCAAAAGTTCCTACAGGAGACTTTCGTCGTCTATTACTGCGTTCGGGACGCCATCTGGGTCCATCACCGGCGACGGGTGGATGTCGAAGGCGTCGGCAAGCCGGACGAAGAGATTGAAAAGCGCGCCATCGTAGACCGCCTCGGCGATCTGCGCGTCCGTCCAGCCACCCTCCCGTAACCCCTGCACCTGCTCGTCGGTAATCCGGTAGGCATGCTTCGTCAGTGTACCGACGAACTCCAGCAGGAGCCGTTCGGCGTGCGTAACAGGCGCGGCGTCGAGATCACCGTTACGGAGCGCCTGCGCCACGTCGCTGTACTGTTCGCCCTGCAACTGCAGGAACCAGGTGTGGCTGCTCAGTCAGTAGTGGCAACGATTGAGCGCGGCGACATAGGACGCGATCATCTCGTGCTGCGCGCGGGTGAGTGCGCCGTCGGTGAAATGGAGGCGTGAGGCGGCATTGATGGCCTCCATGAAATCGGGGCGCAGGCTCATCGTGCGCAGGATCGCCGCGACCTGTCCGCTCGATGAGTCCGCGCGCACCCGCGCAAATGCCTCCGCCGTTGCCCCGCCAGCAGCGTCATCCTCGATCCATGCGATCCGTGGCATCCCGTATCCCTTTCCAGTCTCTTCTGTTCCCTCCCATCTCCCATGTATTGAAACGCGCGACAGCGGGGAGTGGTTGTACATCCGAAGAATTGCCCGAACGCAGCGGGACGACGAATCCTTTACAGAATACAGTGGAAACACTCACCACAGGGACATCTCTTTTTGCTATAGTCGTTGTGCGGGCAGGTACGATCATACATACAAGGGAGGGAACCGATGGCGCTCTATCTGATTCAGGCGAGCTACACAGCGGAAGCGCTCGCGACGCTTGCGAAGAACCCGCAAGATCGCACGCCCGGCGTCGCCGCCGTGGCGGAGAAACTGGGCGGAAAGTTGCTGCACCTCTTCTACGCTCTCGGCGATTCGGACATCGTTGGCATCATCGAGTTGCCGGACGCGACCGCCGCGACCGCCGCCGCGCTGGCAATCGTCTCACCGGGACATCTGCGCAGTTACAAAACGACCCCGCTCCTCACCGTTCAGGAAGCGATCGAAGGGATGCGAAAAGCAGGCGAACTGACGTATCAGGCACCGAAAGGATAGCGCAGCGACGACCTCACGACGCGCGGTGCCGATTGCGCTGCCCGCCCACGTCACCGCACGAAGAACGAACATCGAACCGGGGAGAACCGCAAAGACTGGAAAAGTTGAACCACGAAGGCACGAAGAGCACGAAGGAAAGAGGAGGGATA
>JBBSFO010000202.1:0-8138 GCA_038238655.1 Thermomicrobiales bacterium
CGGCGGGCCTTGTTGGAGGCGAGCGCGGAGTTCGTTGGGGCTGTTGTTACCGAGCCAGCGCGTCTCCATCCACCAGGTTGCACCCGCATCAGCGAAAGGGCGAACGATGGCGACGGCGCGCTCGTGGTCGTCGCCGGGCGTTTCGCCTTCCGCGACGATGTCGAATGGCGTTGTCTCGCCGCGCTCGGCAGCAATGAACGTCTTCATCGCAGCGATGTCGGCGGGTGTCATCGCACTGCCCAAACCATCGCTCTTTTGCGGAAGAATGCCATCCCACCGGAGCGCGCGCCGCATGGATTTCGGGCGCGGCCACGCCCCGACGACCCAGATAGGGATGCGCGGCGTTTGTACGGGCGTCGGCAAAAAGGTCAGATCGTCCACTTGGTAATGCGCGCCATGGAAACTGAATCGCTGCCCGCTCCATAAACCGGCGAGGATTTCCAATCCCTCGTTGAGCATTGCTGCCCGTGTCTTCAGGTCGGTCGCCTCGCCAACACCCGCGAACCCTTTGTCGTCGAGCGCGCCTAACCCAACCGCAACGATCAGCCGCCCGTTGGAAAGGTGATCGAGCGTCGCCGTTTCGCGCGCCAGTTTCCACGGGCGTCGTCGGGAGATTGGCGTGACGATCGCGCCAATCCTCACTCGCTCGGTGCGCATCGCCATCGCGGCCAATGTGATCCATGGATCGTACGCGGGCATCGCCGGGTATTCCGGGATGTCAATGACGATGCAATCCGGCACGAAGACGCCGTCCCACCCCGCCGCTTCCGCCTCGTGTGACAATTCAGCCAACGTGCGCGGATCGCCACCGGGGAAGATGAACCCGAAGTGCATGCATCCCTCCTCATCGCATTCCATGACCTGTCTTCCGCTATTGTATCGTCTATCGGCCATTGGCTTTGCGTTCCCCGGCCATTCGGGAATACACTGTCGGCACGCAACAAACGGAGGCAAGCGATGGCACGAACGCCGCGAGAAGAGGCTTAAAAGAGAGGTGATCGGCATGGCAGACGAAATTCTCGGTATTGACGTGGGCGGTTCCGGCATCAAGGGTGCGCCGGTCAATGTAGAAACGGGCGAATTGACGGGCGAACGGCTGCGCATTAAGACGCCGCAACCCGCGACCCCCGAGGCGATGACGGATACGATGGCAGAGATCGCCAAACACTTCAACTGGAAGGGCAAAATCGGCGTCGGCTTCCCGGCCGTCGTCAAGCAAGGGGTGATGTTCACTGCAGCCAATGTTGATCCGTCGTGGATCGGCACGAATGGGCAGGCGCTGATCGAGGCGAAGACCGGTTGCCCCGTCTCCATCATCAACGACGCCGATGCCGCCGGTCTGGCGGAGATGCGCTTCGGGGCGGGCAAGGGCAAGATGGGCAGCGTGATGATGGTTACGCTTGGTACCGGTATCGGCATCGGCTATTACGTGGACGGCCGGCTCGTGCCAAACACCGAACTCGGCCACTTGATCGTTGACGGCAAGGATGCGGAAACGCGCGCCTCCGCAGGGGCGCGCGAGAAGCACGACTATTCGTGGAAAAAGTGGGGCAAACTGCTGACAGAGTATTTCCATGAACTGGAACGGCTACTCTGGCCCGACCTCTTCATTATCGGTGGCGGCGTGAGCGATGAGTTCGACAAACTCGCCCCGCACGTCGAAATCCACACGCCGATGGTCCCCGCGCAGATGCTCAACCTCGCCGGCATCGTCGGCGCCGCCCTTGCCGCCGAGAGCGAAGCGAAACGAGAAATGCGTACGTCGAAAGTGACAAAGGCAAAGGCTGTCTGAGAGTGGACGATCAGCCCGGTTGATTGATCATAAACGTCGCGCCACGCTCGAAGTATTCGCGCATCACGGCGCGGTGGGGTTCGAGGATGCCGACCTCATCAATGGCGGCGAGCATGTGGCCGACCCAGGCATCGCGCTCTTTTTCGCCAATGGCGAAGGGCATGTGACGCATGCGCAAAAAAGGGCGTCCGCGCTGCTCCGTGTACCGCTGTGGGCCACCGAAATACTGCGTGAGGAAGAGGAACTGCCCCTCCCGTCCCGGTGCAAGGTCTGCCGGAAAGATCGGGCGTAGCAATGAGTCCGCCTCGACGCGGCGATAAAAGGCGCCGACCAAACGGTGGAAGGTTTCGTCGCCGCCGATGCTTTGGTACAGGGAAGGTGCGGGAGCCATCGCTGTTCTTCCTCGTTCCGGTCAAGCGTGCGGCGCGTCTTCCGCAGCGAGGCGTTCCATTTCGGTGACAACGCGGTCGAGTTCTGCGGCATTAGGGCCGGAGTGAGTGTCGAGGAAAATTTGGGCGAGGGTGCGGTAGTACCAGATCGTTCCGGCGATGCCGCCCGCGAAACGAGCAAAGACGGCGTTCCCGATCTGTTGCTGGTCGTGGACGATGGTCCGGGCATTGTGCAGCTTGTCGGCGAGCGAGACACGGCGGACCGACGGCGATGCGTGGCGGACATGCGCGATGTACTGCTCCTTGCGCCAGCGCCACGGCGGCTTGGGGTGCGTGTCGGCATCGGTGCAGCCGACGACGATCTCCGCGACCGTGTCGCCGAACCGCTCGCGGATCGCCGCGAGCGTCGGCAACCCACCCTGATCCTCCACCGCGTCATGCAGCAAGGCGGCAATCGCTTCATCTTCGTTACCGCCGTCCTCCAACACGATCGCGGCGACGCCGAGCAAGTGAGCGATGTAGGGTACGTCGGTTCCTTTGCGCCGCTGCCGGGCATGCAAGTGCGTGGTATAGACGAGCGCGTCCGTGAATCGGTCGTTCAGTTTCGGATGTTTCGTCGGTGTCGCGACCATGCCTATCGTTCCTTTCCCGCCACGAACGGCCCGCGCATCGTACCATGAACCGCGCGACGGGATGTGCGGGATGATAGAGTGTTGGCAACAGGCGGCATTAAATTCTCGCCATCGGCGAGATGGAACGAATATCGCACGGCGAACGTTCCCATGATACGGAATCCGCCGCAACAGTACGGGAGGCCCAGTATGTCCAAACGATCCTTCGCGCCCCTGGTGATCGCCGCGTTCGTTCTTTGCCTGATGGCGAACGATGTGCTGGCGGCAGACAGTTTCGCAGCACCCGCCTTCGACCAACGCTGGCGGCAGGATGAACAAATTGCGCCGAACTTCTGGGGACCGCTCGACCTTGCCACGAACGGCGTGAGCGAAATGTACGCGGAAGGGACGGTCGGCGCGATCTGTCGCACCGGCCTCGATCAAGCATGTCCGCAGTATCTGGTACGCGGGCGGCGACTCGTGCAGTACTTCGATAAGGGGCGAATGGAACTCACCACACCCGGCGGCCCGGTAACGTCCGGATTGTTGGTCAAGGAGATGATCTCGGGCCGGATGCAACTGGGCGACACGGCATTCGAGAATCACGCCCCGGCACGCGTCTCTGTCGCGGGTGACCTCGACAACTTTTTCCCACTCTATAGCGACCTCACCGCCCCTCTGCCGCCGCAACCGCTCGCCGCCGGCTCCGCAGTACAAACGGAACTGACACCGAGCGGCCCCCAAGCGGTCGCGAGCGCCCCGCAGGACGCGCGGGCGGCAATTGGTGTGCCGGACAGCGTCACCGGCATCGCGATCCCGCGCATCTTCCTGGACTTCCGGGAGCGGGTCGGGTTGCAGGTGGTTGGCCTCGCGATCACGCAGCCATTCTGGGTGCAGGTGAAGGTCGGCGGCGTGCAGCGGCGCGTGCTGATGCAAGCCTTCGAGCGCCGTGTTCTCACCTATAATGCCGCCAACCCCGATCCGTTCAAGGTCGAGTTCGGCAACGTCGGGCAGCATTACTACCGCTGGCGGTATGGGGGGTAAACCTCACCCCCGGCCCCCTCTGCTTTGCTTGCAAGCAAAGCAGAGGGGGAGAAATACGGGATGCATTTTATGTTTGTGGGGTGGCTTCGGCAGGCCATTCGGTGGGGAAGAGGGCGACGATGTTCCAGGGATCGGGGGCGTCCTGGGTGCCGAACCAGCCGCGCTCGAATCGCTGGATGTGGCGACCATTCGGAAGGGTGCGTTCCGCCGCTTGCGGGTAGCCCATCATCGGTAGTGCGAGACCGAGTGTGTCGAGCGCGTGCCAGCGATTCCAGAAGGGTAGCTGCATTGCGACCGTGCCGTACGGGTTCTCCGGTGCGTAGAAGGCGATGGACGACGCGGGGCCGGGGGCCAGATTGCCATTGCGGTACGGACGGACAAAATCGTCCATGAGCGTGCCCGGGCAACGCGTCGCGCTCACCTCCAGGTGCCCCTTCACATCATCCCGGCTGCCATGACCGGCTCGGAGCCAGTCGTCGCAGACTTCGGCGAGGGCGCGCAGTTGTGCGGGCGTCGCGCGCTGATCGTCACCAATCGGTACCTGCACGGCGAGGGCGATACGATTCTCCGGCCATGCGCCGCAATGCCAAAGCACCGCGCCGAGATCGCGGCAGAGCCATTTCTCACCGTTCGTGCCGATGGCGATGTGATACATCAGGCCATCACCACGCTGCCCGCCACCCCAATCTTTATCGCAGTGGTAGACGGCGTCCGCCCGCAACTGCGTACGATCATCCAAATGCACCGCCGGGCCATTGTAGTGGACGATCACCCCGCGCTTTTCCGCGAGCGGACACGTCTCGTTCGGGCCGCCGTCCGGATTACGCGCGAGTTCGTCGCGGATATCTATCAACCCGGTAATCGGCTCCATCGGCTGCTCCCCGTTTCCAATCACTTGATTCGCAATCGCGACAATCGCCGCTGCGTAGGCGTCGCCGGGCACGGCCCATTTTCGCTCCGGTCGCACGAGGTCCCGGACGCGCGGCATCCCGTCGTGGAAGGCATGGCGCGGGTCGAGCGCGCCCCACTCCACGATAACGGGCGGGTCCGCCGCCATCGTGTAGCAGACGAGATGCTCGTAGTGCGCCTCGATGCCCGCTTCGAGCGAAGGGAACGTCGCGCCGGGCGCGTCATCGCTCGTCACGCCCAATCCGCACGGATCGCATTGCTCCGTCCAGTGGCGCGACGTGAACCAGGCGGATTCGTGGCACGCCTGCGCCAGCGCAAGGTCCGCATTGATGCCGACCTGCGCGCCGAAGCGGAAATAGGCCACTGCGATAGCGTCTGCCTGGATGGAATTGTGCGGACGGATCGCGTCCGCCCACGCGTTCGCCGACCCGACCGGCAACGAGAGAAACGACGATTCGGTGCTGTACATTGCGGCTCCTCCTTGCATCGCGCCCTGCGACGTACAGGACATTTGTTCGTGCTTAAAGAGACCGCCACGGAGGGAAAATGGACAAATCTTGGCAAATCTATGCGGTTTCGATGGTAGAACCGCGTTTTATCGCACGATCTCCAACGTTTGCCGAATCAGCAGATTGCGTCGTCATGCGCTCGTACGCAGCGAGATCGGGATATTCAACGAGTTGCCCCTTGTGCAGCGCCCAGATCCGACCGGCGAAGCGCTGGACGAAGTAGCGGTCGTGGACGACGGCGAGGATCGTGCCGTCGAAGTTTTCCAGCGCCGCCTCGAACTGCTCGCGCGAGGGGATGTCGAGGTGATTGAGCGGTTCGTCCAGCAGGAGGAAGTTGACACCGCTCAACACCAGCCGCGCGAGGACGAGCCGCGCCCGCTCGCCGTAACTCAAGGTACCGATCGGCTGGAAAACCGCGTCCGCCGCGAACAGGAAGAAATGGAGGAAGTTGCGCGCCTCCGTTTCCCCGATGGGCGCGGCGGCACGAACGGCATCGAGGACGGTCTGGCTCGGGTCCAGTCCCTCCTGCTCTTGCGCGAAGTAGCCGGTGCGGACGTGCGCGCCGATCCGGGCGACACCTACATCGGGGGCGAGCGCGCCGCCGATGATTCGCAGCAGCGTCGTCTTGCCGCTCCCGTTCGGCCCGAGCAGCGCGACGCGCTCGCCGTGCCGGATTTCCGCCTCTCCACCGGCGAACAGTGTGCGGCCATCGAACTGCTTGCCGACGTTTTCCAGTGCGAGCACGCGCTGACCGCCGCGCGGCGTTGCGCCGAAGTCGAGCTTGAGGTGCCATTGCCGTTCGGGGCGCTCGATCTTCTCGTCGCTTTCCAGCAGTTTTTCCAGTTTGCGCTCGCGCACTTTCGCCGTCCGCGCGACCTTTTTGGAGCGACCCCGCATGTAATCGTTCTGCGTCGCTCGCTCGGTCTTCGCCGCATTGCCCGCCACCACGCGGATATTCGCACGCACCGCGCCGATCTGCTCCTGCTGGCGGCGATAGTCGTCCCGCAGTTTGGCATCGCGGCGGGCGCGCTCCTCGGCGTAGTCGGTGTACGTGCCGGGGTAGGCGGTGATCGTGTGCGTTTGCTCATCCAGTTCGAGAATCGTCGTGACGAGCGCATCGAGGAAGGCGCGGTCGTGCGAGACGATCAGCACCGCGCCCGGATACGCGCGTATGAACGTTTGGAGCCAATGCAACGCGGTGACATCGAGGTGATTTGTTGGCTCATCGAGCAACAGCACGTCCGGCTGCGTCAGGAGCAGCCGCGCGAGGCCGAGACGCGTCTTCTGCCCACCACTGAGGATGGCAACGGGCATTTCCTCTGTCAGGTATGCCAGCCCCAAACCGGCCAGCACTTCCGCCAGTCGGGCGAACGCGCCGTACGCGTCAATGCGCTCCGCAAGATCGAGCGCGTCGGCGTAGCGGGCAATTGCGGTGTCGTACGCCGGGCCCTGTACGGTCGCGATTGCCTCACCGAGAGATTCGATTTCTGCAACGACTTCTCGCGCCTGGCCGAGCGCTTCCGCGACGACCGCGCGGATCGTCGCGTCCGGTTCGTACTGCAATGCTTGCGCGAGGTAGCCGATTCGCGCGGCGGGATCGCGCCAGACACTGCCCCGGTCGGGCGCTTCCTGCCCGGCGATGATGCGCAGCAGCGTAGACTTGCCAGCGCCATTCGCGCCGATCAGGCCGACGCACTCGCCACGGTTTAGGGTGAAGGAGATATGATCGAGAATCGGTGTGTCGCCATACGCTTTGGCGACATCGGTGACGGTGAACATAGAACACGCTCCAGCGGTGCGGGGGCTGCATTGCCTGCCCCCCGGCCCCACTCCCGAAACGGGAAGGGGAGACGATGTGCTGTTGAGCGTGTTCCCGTCATGGTCACCGTCCTACGGATGCGAGTAGCGGAGTACGGTCATGCGCGAGCAATTGCAAACGCCGCCGCCTCGTAGAGTAGTATAGCAGAGAGATCAAGACGTGTTTACCAGCCGCGCGTACCGGGTTCGCCCTTGAAGGGGCCGACAATCTCCGCCGTCACCCAGCCGCCGTAGAAGTCGCCTGCCTGCGGCTGCACGCGCTCATCATCCACGAAACACCCATCCATCTTGCCTGCATAGAATGCGACGTAGTTTCGTATTGACGTGAAATCGTCCGTCGGATTGGCGTAGAACCATGCGGCATCGTTCGCCCGTTCGTCGCCGACGGCGACGGTAGCGTAGCCGGCATCGCCTTTCCATTCACAGAAACTGCTGTGATTCGATCGGGTGAGACAGTCCATCCGAACATCCTCAGGGGGAATGTAATACACGGGCGGACTGCTCGTCTCCAGCACGCGCTTGGCGCGATGGGTGTCGGCAATCGTCACGCCATTGAAAACGACCCGGACATGCCTCGGGGAATCCTCGATGCGCGGCGGGCGCGGATAGTCCCAGACGGATTCCTGACCGGGCCTGGGTTGGATGCGTTGGGGATGCATGAAGGGATTTTCCTTTCGACAATTATGGGCAACGCACCCAGTCGCGATTGAGAAACCATTCGTAGAGTTCGTTTTCCGCAGGTAACTCGGAGGAGAAAAAGACATCCATCTCTGTTGCGTTCACCTCAGTATATCATCCACCCAGGGCTTTGTTTGGCAGCATCATTGTTCACGGCTCGCGACCCGTGAATGACGACAGCACAGCGTCCCAGACGAGTTCGGAGGCGAGGAGGCCGAGGGCGGTCGCATTAAGCGCGGCGTTCTCGACTTCAGCCGTCGTCACGGTAAAAAGGACATCGCCGTCGCTCATCGTGTGGAAGGGCTGGATCGCGCGGGCCATCGAACTATGCACCTGTCGCCCGACCTGCCGGAGCGATTGCCGATCAAGCTTCTGGTTCGTGACGATA
>JBBSFO010000203.1:0-8126 GCA_038238655.1 Thermomicrobiales bacterium
GATGCGGGCAGTGGACGACTACATCCCGACGCCGGAGCGGGCGATTGACCAGCCGTTTCTGATGCCGGTGGAGGACGTTTTCTCGATCAAGGGTCGGGGGACGGTGGTGACCGGGCGGATCGAGCGGGGGATCGTCAAGATCGGGGATGAGGTAGCGATCGTCGGCTTGGCGGAAGCGGAGCGCAAGGTGATCGTGACGGGGGTGGAGATGTTCCAGAAGACGCTGGACCAGGGGCAGGCGGGGGACAACGTCGGCTGCCTGCTGCGCGGCGTGGAGCGCGCGGACATCGAGCGAGGGCAGGTGCTGGCGAAGCCGGGCTCGATCAAGCCGTTGCAGAAGTTTGCGGCGGAGGTGTACGTGCTGGGCAAGGAAGAAGGGGGGAGGCACACGCCATTCTTCCCGGGCTACCGGCCGCAGTTCTACATCCGCACGACGGATGTGACGGGAGCGATCGAGTTGCCGGAGGGGGTGGAGATGGTGATGCCGGGGGACAACATCCAGATGAAGGTGGAGTTGATCACGCCGGTCGCAATCGAGGAGGGGCTGCGGTTCGCGATTCGCGAGGGCGGTCGCACCGTCGGCGCAGGCGTCGTTACCTCCCTCAAGTAACGGGCACCAGGCATTCATGGAGAGGAGCCAGTGATGGCGGAGGAACGACGCAATCGAAGTGGTGGCGGAGCGGCGACAGCCGCCCCGCCCCGCCCGGCAACGGGGGCCGCAGCGCGCCCAAAGGCTGGCGGGCAACGGATCCGCATCCGGCTGAAGGCATACGACCACAAGTTGCTTGACCAGTCGGCGTCCAAGATCGTCGAGACGGCGGAAAGCACGGGCGCGAAGGTGGCGGGGCCAGTGCCGCTGCCGACACGGATCGAGCGGTACACCGTCATGCGGTCGCCGTTTGTTGACAAGGACTCGCAGGAGCACTTCGAGATCCGCACGCACAAGCGGCTCATTGATGTCCTGGAGCCGAGCCAGAAGACGATCAGCGCGTTGATGCGCCTCAATCTTCCGGCGGGCGTTGACATCGAGATCAAGCTCTAGGAGACGCAACGGATGTTGGAAGGATTGTTGGGCAAAAAGCTCGGAATGACGCAGGTGTTCGACCCGACGGGTCGGGCGCTCGCGGTGACGGTCATCGAGACCGGCCCGTGCGTTGTGACGCAGTTGAGGACGCAGGAAGCGGACGGCTATTCCGGCGTGCAACTCGGCTTCGGCACGGCAAAGCGGCTGAACCGGCCGGAAGCGGGGCATCTGCGGGCAAGTGGCGCGAACTCGCGCTTTGTCCGCGAGATTCGTACCGAGGACAATGGCGACTTAACCGTTGGTCAGACACTGACAGCGGACGCCATCTTCAAGGCGGGCGACGCGGTAGATGTGACGGGCCAGTCCAAAGGTAAAGGCTTTGCTGGCGTCGTCAAGCGACATCACTTCGCTGGTGGACCCAAGACACACGGTCAGTCCGATCGCCACCGCGCACCGGGTTCGGTCGGTGCGGGTACGACGCCGGGGCGCGTGTTCAAGGGCCTGAAAATGGCCGGGCATATGGGCAATGAGCGTGTCACCGTGCAAAACCTTCGGGTAGTGGACGTGGATGTCGAGCGCAACCTCGTGCTGATTGCGGGCGCAGTCCCGGGCGCGAACGGTGGGCTTGTGACCATCCGCCAGACCGTAAAGAACCGCCGGAACGCGCGAGCGTAGGGCATAAAAGGGAGAGGATTGGCTGATGGAGGCTTCGGTCTACAACGCCACAGGCGAATCAATCGGGACGGTGGCGCTGGACGACGCGCTGTTCGGCATCACGCCGAATATGGCCGTGATGCATCAGGCGCTTGTCCGTCAGCAGGCGAACGCGCGTCATGGGACGCACGCGACGAAGACGCGCGGCGAGGTGCATGGCGGAGGCCGCAAGCCCTATCGGCAGAAGGGTACCGGCCGGGCACGCCAGGGTAGCACGCGCTCTCCGCAATGGAAGGGCGGCGGCACCGTCTGGGGCCCGCACCCGCGCAAGTACACGCAGGCGATGCCGCGCAAGATGCGCCAACTGGCGATCCGCTCCGCGCTTTCGGCAAAAGCCGCGAACGTGGCGGTGCTTCGTGGGCTGGATAGCCTTGAAGGGCGCACGCGTGCAATGCTGGCGCTGCTCGGCGGTCTCGATAACCCGCGCTCGACGCTCGTGATCGTACCGGAGCGCACGGAAAACCTGCATCGCGCGTCGGGCAATATCGGCAATGTGAAGGTGCTCAATGCGGGCTACCTCAACATGGCCGACCTGATGAAATACGAGCGACTGCTCTTCACAGTCGAGGCGCTCGATCATGTTTCCCGACTGTGGGGTGACGCAGACTATTCCGCTGAAGTGACCGAAGCGAAGGCGACACCGGCGAAGCGGACGACGCGCAAGGCTGCGGCCGCCGCGACGCCGGACGTTGTTGCGGAGGGTGAAGAGGCCGAAGCGCCCGCAGCGGCGACCGATGAGACGACAGAGACGGAGGCGAAAGCATGAACGTCTGGGATGTTTTGCGACGCCCCGTCATTACGGAGAAGAACACGCGGCTCGGCGAGATCGGACAGTACATGTTCGTTGTGGACCGGCGAGCCAACAAGACGCAGGTGAAAGAGGCCGTTGAGACTGCTTTCAATGTCAAGGTGCGAGCAGTTAACACGATCAATGTACCTGCGAAGGTTCGCCGCCGCGGGCGCGTGCTCGGCGAGCGTTCCGGTTACAAGAAGGCGATTGTCACGCTGGTGCCTGGGAACTCGATCGAGTTCTTCGAGGGTATCTAGCCCGAGACCTGGAGAGGATAGCGTTCGATGGCGATCAAGAAATACAAGCCAACATCTCCCGGTCGGCGCGGCATGACCGTTTCGTCCTTCGAGGAGTTGACGACGAACGAGCCGTACAAGCCGCTCACCGAAGTGCTGAAGAAGCACAGTGGTCGCAACACGCACGGTCATATCACCACCCGGCACCGGGGCGGTGGCAGCCGTCGGCTGTACCGGATTATTGACTTCAAGCGCAACAAGTTCGGCATTCCGGGCAAGGTGGCGACCATCGAGTACGATCCGAATCGCTCCGCCCGTATTGCGCTCGTTTCATACGCTGATGGTGAAAAGCGATACATTCTCGCGCCGAACGGTTTAAAAGTCGGCCAAATCGTGCAATCGGGTTCGGGTTCGCCGATCCGCGTCGGCAATAGCCTACCGCTGCGCGAGATGCCCCCGGGCACGCCGATCCACAATGTCGAGATGAAGCCGGGGCGCGGCGGGCAACTGGTCCGGTCGGCGGGGGTGTCAGCGTCGGTTGTCGCGAAATCGGAGACCTATGCGCAAGTACGCATGCCTTCCGGCGAAACTCGACTAATCCCGCTCGATTGCATCGCGACCCTTGGCCAGGTTGGCAATATTGACCACGAGAATGTCGTGATCGGCAAGGCGGGGCGGAACCGGCTGAAAGGCAAGCGGCCAACCGTCCGCGGCTCCGTGATGAACCCGCGCGACCATCCACACGGCGGTGGTGAGGGCAAGGCGCCGATTGGTGGCCAGCCGCAAACCCCATGGGGAAAGCCCGCGCTCGGATACCGCACGCGCCATAACAAGCGTACCGATCCAATGATCGTGCGGCGGCGCACAAAGCGGCGGTAAGAAGGTAGTGCTGAGTACTGGGTACTGAGTGCGGAGTAAACGGAGTCACGGACTCATTGCTCATTGCTCATCGCTCATTACTTGCAAGAGGAGTGAAGATCGGTGTCGAGGTCGTCAAAAAAAGGCCCGTTTATCGAGGCCAAACTGCTGAAGAAGGTTGAAACGCTCAATACGACCGGGGAGCGGCGCGCGATCCGCACATGGTCGCGGGCGTCTACCATCTTCCCGCAGATGATTGGGCATACGATTGCGGTGCATGACGGTCGCCGCCATGTGCCGATCTTCGTGACGGAAAACATGGTTGGCCACAAACTGGGGGAGTTCGCGCCGACGCGCTTCTTCCGCGGCCATGGTAAGGACGCTGACAAGGCGTCGCGACGGCGCTAAAGGAGAGGGAGACGTCGTAATGGCAACGGTACAGCCAACAACGCGTGTGCGAGCAGTGGCAAAAGATGTCCACATCTCCCCGCAGAAGGTGCGACTGGTCATTGATCAGGTGCGCGGCAAGCGGGTCAATGAGGCGCTAGCGATTCTTCGCTTCCTGCCGCAAGGCGCGGCGAATGAGGTCGCACGGGTCGTTCGTTCCGCTTCCGCAAACGCGGAGCACAATAATGACATGGACCCGGAAGACCTGGTCATCGCGCTCGCGTATGCGGATGAGGGGATGAAGTTGAAGCGCTTTACCGCTCGGTCGCGCGGGCGGCCAGGGGCGATCCTCAAGCGGTTCAGCCACATCACGATCGTCGTCGAGGAGCGGCCGCGACCGGTGCGCGGCGCGCGACAGGCGATTGCGCCGACGCGGCGTGGCGCGAACCCGACGGGCCGAGGCCGAAGCCAGACGCCTGCGGTATCCCGCGCCCGGGTGCCCGCGCGGGCGGAGGCCCCAGGCAAGATCGAGACCTTGCCACCGAAGCCGGAGACGGAAGAAACGATCGAGACGCCTTCGGCGCAGCTGGAAGCATCCTCGACTGCCGAGAACATTGAAACCACGCCGCCACCGATCGAAGCCGTGCAGGCCGAGACGCAAGCGACGGACATCGCCGATTCGGGCCTCGCACAGCCGCGCGATGAGGGCGGCGAGCGGCGGGATCAGAGGTAAGGGAGGTATTTATGGGACGAAAAGTAAATCCCATCGGCTTCCGGCTGGGGATCGTCACCGACTGGGACTCCCGCTGGTTCGCCGAGCGCAACTACACGCAACTGCTGCACGAGGACATCGCCCTGCGACGGCTCGTGATGCGGGAACTGCCGAATGCCGGTATCGCGCGTATCCATATCGAGCGCGCGGCGAACAAGGTGGACGTGACGATCTACACAGCGAAGCCGGGCATCGTGATCGGGAAGCAGGGCAGTAACGTAGAGAAACTGCGCAACACGATCAAGACGACGACGAAGCGCGATGTGCATTTGAAGATCGAGGAGATCAAGACGCCGGAACTCGAGGCGCGCCTGGTCGCGGAGAACATCGCTGATCAGTTGACCCGCCGTGTCGCCTACCGGCGCGCGATGAAGCACGCGGTGTCGCAATCTATGCGACGCGGTGCGAAAGGTGTCAAGGTTCGTCTCGGCGGTCGCCTCGGCGGTGCCGAAATGTCCCGCACGATCTCCGAAAAGGATGGCCGTGTGCCACTGCACACGCTCCGCGCGAACATTGATTACGCGGTCGTCCATGCGCACACGACGTTCGGCCGGATCGGTGTGAAGGTCTGGATTTACAAGGGTGATGTGATCCCGGAGCGACGGCCCGCGCAGGAACAGCGCGGCGCTGAGCTCGCGGCGGACTAACGGAGAGGGTTCGTAGCATGTTGTTGCAACCGAAACGAACAAAGTTCCGCCGTGTGCATCGCGGTCGCCGCAAAGGCGAGGCACATCGCGGCACGACGGTCGCCTTTGGCGAGTACGGGCTCGTCGCCACAGAAAACGCCTGGGTGACCGGCAACCAACTCGAATCGGCGCGTCGCGTCGTCACCCGGTACACGCGCCGTGGCGGAAAATACTGGATCCGCGTCTTCCCGGACAAGTCCGTGACGAAGAAGCCGGCCGAAACTCGCATGGGTTCCGGCAAGGGCGCGCCGGATCACTGGGTCGCAGTTATTCTGCGGGGCCGGATGCTGATGGAGATCGGTGGCGTTCGAGAGGATCAGGCGAAAGAAGCGCTGAAACTCGCCGGGCACAAGTTCCCGATGGGCACAAAGGTCGTCTCACGGGTCTTCGCCGAGGGCGAAACCATCGAGCTTGGCAAGAAAGCCGAAATGCGCGCCCAGATGGCCGCCGACGGTACCTTGCCGGACGATATGGAGCAGGGTGCGGAAATCGAGGGCGACGCAGAGAACGCAGCCGATGTGCCGACCACCGATGAAGGTGCCGATGCCGGTGCGCATGCGCATCGTGGCGAAGAGGGTAGCGGACAATGAAAGTAGATGAAGTGCGCGCGCTCACCGATGCGGGTCTTGTTGAGCGGCGCAATGCCTTGAAGGAAGAAACGATGCGCATGCGGTTCGCGATCGCGACGAACCAGCAAACGAATCACGCGCAGATTCGCTCGGTTAAGCGTGACATTGCGCGGATCAATACCATTTTGCGCGAGCGAGAAATTGCGGAATCGTTCCAGCAAGCGCTGGGGACGGAGTAGCCAGTAGTCAGTAGTCGGTAGTCAGTTGGATTCGGAAGCGCTTCGCAGCGGTCTGTCTACTGTCTACTATCTACTGTCTACTCGATAGGGAGCAGCCGATGGTGGCGGAACAGAACGATGCGGCGATGACCGCCAGCCAGCCAGGGCGACCGGCGCGGCTGACGAAAATCGGTCGGGTCGTCTCGGACAAGATGGACAAGACGGTCGTAGTGGCAGTGGACTTCACGGTGCGGCATCGCATCTATCAGAAGGCGATGCGGCGCACGCACAAATTCATGGCGCACGATGAGCAGAACACGTGCAAGATAGGTGATCGTGTTCGTATCGAAGAGACGCGCCCGATGAGCAAAGAAAAGCGCTGGATCGTTCGCGAGATCCTGCACGCGGCGTCGCAGGACTGACGGAGGTAACGACGGATGATTCAGCCAGAATCGCGATTGCGCGTGGCGGACAATACGGGGGCGCGCGAGATTCTCTGCATTCGCGTCCTCGGTGGGTCGCGCGTAAAGTACGGTGGGGTCGGTGATGTGATTATCGGCGCTGTCAAGCAGGCCCAGCCCGGCGCGGGCGTCAAGAAGGGCGATGTCGTCCGCGCGGTGATCGTGCGCACGGCGAAGGAATACAACCGACCGGACGGTTCGTCCATCCGGTTCGATGACAATGCGGCGGTGCTGATTAACCCGCAGGGGAACCCGCGCGGTACGCGCGTCTTCGGGCCCGTCGCTCGGGAGATCCGTGAAGCGGGCTACCTGCGCATTGCGTCGCTTGCGCCGGAAGTGCTGTAGGAGGAAGCGATGCGGAAGATACGTCGTGGCGATGAGGTCATCGTCATATCGGGCAGGAACAAAGGACAGCGCGGCCGCGTGCGTGTCGCGATCCCCGACAAGGATCGCGTGATTATCGAGGGCGTGAACATCGTCAAGCGCCACCGGGCGCGCGGACGGGCGCGGCAGGCAGGCATCATCGAGATGGAAGCGCCGCTGCATGTATCGAACGTGATGTTCTGGTCGCCGCGCGCGAACAAGGGCGTCCGCGTCCACGTGAAGCAGGACGACAAGGGCAAGAACGTCCGGTACTACGTCCATGAAGAGAAGGATAAAGACGGCAACGTGACGAAGCGTGAAGACATTATGATCGAAGCCGTCGCGGATGAGCGGTAGGGGAGACTGAGCAATGGCTGCAGAAGCACAAACCCAGAGCGCGGAGTCGCGCCCCGTCCCGCGCCTCCGCAAGCAATTCGACGAGGTCGCAGTGCCCGCGCTCACCGAGCAGTTCGGGTACACGAACCTGATGCAAGTGCCGAAGATCAAAAAGATCGTCATCAATATCGGCATGGGCGAGGCGGTCGGCAACGCAAAGTCGCTCGATAACGCGGTCGGCGATCTGCAAATTATCACCGGTCAGAAGCCGGTGGTGACGCGAGCGAAGCGCTCTATCGCGCAGTTCAAGATTCGCCAGGGTATGCCGATCGGCGTGATGGTGACGCTGCGCGGCGCGCGGATGTACGAGTTCGTTGACCGGCTCTTCAACATCGCGCTCCCGCGTGTCCGTGACTTTCGCGGGTTGTCGCCCGATGCGTTCGACGGGCACGGCAACTACACGCTTGGTCTCAAGGAGCAGTTGATTTTCCCGGAGATCGAGTACGACAAAATTGACCGCGTGCGAGGGATGGAAATCTCATTCGTCACGTCGGCGCGCAACGATGCCGAAGGGCGCCGTCTGCTCGAAATGTTGGGCATGCCGTACACCCGCCCGCAAGGGCAGGTCGGCGGCGTTCAGCGCATCGCGTCATAAGGAGCACGAATGGCGAAGAAATCTCTCATCAACAAGGCGAACGCCGTGCCCAAATAC
>JBBSFO010000204.1:0-8105 GCA_038238655.1 Thermomicrobiales bacterium
CACCATCATGTGGCCTAGTCCACATGGACGCGCTGATGGTTGGCTCATTGCTGATCGGGTCCGCTACGATGGCGGCGGACAAGCCGTAGTGAAGGCATTCTTCTCGGTGTATCAGCGGAAGTTTTACGTCCTGAGCTTCGCGACGACAGCGGACTGGAAAGATGCGTTCGTAGCAGCGGCGCAGAGTGTGTTCGACTCCTGGCAGTTCGCGTAGGGCGCGAGGCGCACGCAGATCCGCGTCGTGCTCGCCACGCGGGCCGCATCGTGTTTTAGCTACGACCCGCGCGCAACGCGCTCACCGTATTGGCGATGCGTCGCTGCCGCGTTTCGGCCGTCTTCGCTTCCTTGATCGCGCTCACGTACGAGGAATTGTCAAGACCTGTGGATTGAGTGTGGGCGGCCAGCTGCATCTGCCCGCCGACGGTCAATCGAAACTGCCCGGACATGGCCATCTCGCCACGCAGCGTGCGGATGCTGAGTAGCTCGACACCCCGCCCGAACCGCCATCTACCGGCCCCTTGGGGATGCAGGTTGCGCCGTTCTGTCCGCACGTTTGGACGGTCCGAACCCTTGCATCAGGCGCGAGAACTGTTCGTTCCGCCGCGAGGGAGCGGCCAACGTGCCAGGACAGGTCCGTCAAGCCATCACTCGCGTGGGCCGGTATCGCAAGGTGACCGCCCCCGACCGGAACTCACGGCGGCCCACGAGCTCGAGCTGGATGCGCTCACGCAGACCCGCGAGCAACGTCGGCCCGTGTCCTGCAAGGACCGGCTGCACAAGGAACTCGTACTCGTCGATCAGTCCCAGATTTGCCAACGCCAGGGGCAGCGTCACGCCACCCACCCACAGACCCTCGCCTGACTCCTGCTTGAGCCGCTGAACCGCTTGCCCCACGTCGCCTCGCACCAGCTCGGCATTCCAATCAAGCCCGCTCAGCGTGCTCGACACGACGTACTTCTTCGCCCGATCGATGGTCTCGGCGAACGGCATCTGCCACTCATCCATCCAGTCAGGCCACGTGTCCGTGGCCGGCTTCCGCCACGCCGACTCCATCATCTCGTAGGTCACCCGGCCGAAGAGCAGAGCATCGGCTCGCTCCATCTCAGCGGTCCAATAGCGCATCGACTCCTCGTCCGGTGGGAGCCCTGCCTCGTGATGGCAGCAGCCGTCGAGCGTGACGTTGATCGAATATCGAAGTGGTCTCATCTCGTTGCTCTCCCTTGATGCGCGCAGCGCGTATTCACCGGACCGTGCTCAGACTACGCCGCTTGTGACTATAGGACAATCCGTCGAAAAACCGCCGCGCGTCCGCATCCCGGCCGAGCGCATCCGCGAGGTCGAGCGGCACGATCACCGCGCGCGCTCGGTGTCGAGTTCAATCTCTACCTCTACCTCGTCGCCGGCGTGCACGCCGGTCGCCTCCCGGTTTTCCGCGCTGACCCCGAGCATGAACTGCCCGCCCATGACCGCCACGCTGCTGCGGTAGGTATGGCCGTTGATCGTGGCGCGGACCGGTGGCCGTTTGCCCGCCCCGAGGCTCGCAACGACCTCCGCTGGAACCTCGATGCCGGTGGCAGTCTTGCCGTGAGCCTGGAGTATGGCACGAAATCTCATGTCGTGTCGCCCTTCATTCGTCGTGCCGCCATCGCCGGTTGATGCATCGTTCCTTCTCCTCGCTCGGTCCGTTCCAAAGCGGTGTCGTCCGGTATCTTACCGACCTGCCGGTGTGTAGGTAAGAGAAAGGACGCCCGTGCTGAAAGCCTTTGTGTCCACAAGCGTCAGCGCTACCTGTTCGCTCATGTCCTCGAAAAGCCGCTTCCCGGTACCGACGACAATTGGGTGAACCAGTAGCACGAGCTCGTCGAGCAGGTTGTCGCACAGCAGCGACCGGACGAGGGTCGCGCTGCCGCTGATCGCGATGTTCTTGCCGGGTTGCTCCTTCAGCCTGGTGATCGCTTCCGCGACGTTTCCTTTAATCAGTGTCGAGTTCTGCCATGTAACTCTGTCCAACGTCGTTGAGACAACGTACTTAGGCGTGTTATTCATGTGGGCCGCGAACGGATCGTCGGCAGGCGCTCCCGGCCAGGACGATGCAAACTCCTGGTAGGTCACGCGACCGAGGAGCATAGCATCCGATGCCGCCATCTGCGCCCCGATCTCCGTCCCCATCTCGTCGTTACCGTAGGGCATCTGCCATGTATTCAGCGCTTCCACAACGCCGTCCAGCGAGATGAGCAAGCCTGCAACGATTCTTCTCATCGTGATCTCCTCAGGTTTCGTCATAATCATTTCCGATTTACTGCCAACTGCTGCGGTCTCCTAAACAGATACCTCCCCTCCGCCTCCTACGATCATGCGGCTGGAAGCCGTTTCAGCCGACGAAGAACGCCGCCAACACGGGCGCGAGGACTTCCGGGTCCGCGTTGTGGCCCTGGCCTTCCAGGGTGCGGGGCTGCGCATCAGGGAGAACCTCAACAAGCGCTTGTGCCCCGTGGTGCATGGACGCAGGGCTTTCCCCACCGGCGATGACGAGCGTGGGTACCGTGACGGAGGACCACTTCCTAAGCGGCAGCGGGCTGCCTGATACGGTGTTTCCCATGATCGCATCGTCGTAGGCGAGCGTGTGCGCGACCGCCTCGGACGCCGCCCAACTCGGATCGTTGCGCATCTGGGCGACGAATTCGGCGGGGACGCCCACCGCCTCCGTCATGAAGAGCGCGAACGCGTCGCCCCGGCGTCCCGCCGCGATCAGCGCGTTGAGCCGCAGCGTGTAGTCCTCCGGTGGCAGGGGGCGACTATCATCAACGATAAACGGCGGCTCGTACATTGCAAGCTTCGTAATCTTGGTGGAGAGCGTATGCGCCGCCTCGAGGGCGAGGACTGCGCCGGAGGAATGGCCAAACACGTACGCCGATCCGCCCGCTGCGGCGATGACGGCTTCAAGATCCTCAATCTCGCGTGCCACCGCGTAGGGTGCGGTGTCGCCGCTGTCGCCCCGGCCCCGACGGTCGTAGATAAGCACGGTGAAGTGAGTCGCCAAGGCCACGGCAAGCGGCGCGTACCCCGCTCGCGTTGTCGTCGCGGCACCCACCACGATGATTGCCGGTCCCGCACCAGACCGGTCGAACGCGATGGCGGTGCCGTCTTTCGAAGATACGTAGCCCATAATTGTGCTCCCACTGTGTTCGTCAGCATCCGCAGTCGAGTGCCGTGTTGCTGCTAATTGGGTAGTTTCGGCGTGGTTATCGGGGGCAAACTCCTTGATCGGCCGCACCTCGATGCATCCCAGACGTGTCGGCGGCATCTTCGAGGCAACCCGGATGGCATCGTTCAGATCCCTGGCTTCGATGAGGTAGAACCCACCCAACTGCTCCCGCGTTTCGGCGAAGGGTCCATCGGTGATGGACATCCTGCCGTTCCGGACCCGTAGAGTCATGGCCGCCTGAACAGGTTGCAGGGGTGACGACGCAATGTAGTGCCCGCTTTGCCGGAGCTCCTCGCGGTAGTCAAGGACCTCGCGTACGATGGCGTCATACTCGCTCTGAGGCAGGGCGTCGATCTTCGTCTCTTCATGATAGACCAGGCATAGGTACTTCATCGTGTCCTCCATAGTGCGGCGCAATGGCTCTGACACGAGATAGTCGTACGACGAAGCCCGAAATCGACAATGCTCCTGCGAAGAGTGAAAAGCGTCTTTACCGTTTTCGTCCAGCAGGGGGAGCCCCTCCCCCGCAAGCGGGAGAGGGGCCGGGGAGGAGGACCGATGTGCTACTCCGTTGGCAGGCCCGTGATTTCCACCACCGGTCGGATTTCGACGGTGCCAATGCGCCCACCGGGAATCCGCCCGGCGATGTCGATGGCCGCATCGAGATCCTTCGCGTCGACCAGGAAGTAGCCCCCGAGTTGTTCGCGCGTTTCCGCGAATGGCCCGTCGGTAACCAGCCGTTTGCCGTCGCGCACCCGGACACTGGTCGCCGTGGCCGTCGAATGCAGCGGGGAAGTAGCCAGAAACTGCCCGTTCGACTTGAGTTCTCGCGCGAGTTGCGCGGATTCCCCGTAGCACTTTTGGCGCTCGGCGTCGTCCAGGGCCAGTTCGTCGCCGTAAATTAACAACATGTACTTCATGACATTGCCTCCATTCTCGCCGGTCTAGCCGCCAGCCAGTGCTCCCACGATCAGAAACGGCTCAGCACCCGTCGCGACCGCCTCGGGGAGCGGGGCATCCGGCAACTCATGGGACAGATCCTGCGCGCAGGCAAAGAATCGTAGGAACGGTCGGCGCTGCTGCGTGACGTGGTCGCGGATCGTCCCGCGCAGCATCGGGTAGGTCGCCTCCAGTGCATTGAGGAGCGAGCGCTGTGTCGTCGGACCATCAACCCGGAGTTCCACCTCTCCGCCGACGCGCGCCAGAGTCCGTAGATGGGGCGGGAGCTCGACGCGGATCATCGCAGTGTCTGCACTTCGACGGACATGACGGCCGGGAGATCGCGGACGATGGGGGCCCAGGTGTCCCCGGCGTCGGCCGATGCGTAGACCTGCCCGCCCGACGTACCGAAGTATACGCCGCACGCATCGAGCGTGTCGACCGCCATCGCGTCGCGCAACACGTTGACATAGCAGTCGTGTTGCGGCAATCCATTCGTGAGCGCTTCCCAGGCGTTTCCGCCCGTCCGGCTGCGATAGACTCGCAGCTTCCCATCGGGCGGGTAATGCTCGGAGTCGCTCTTGATCGGGACGACATAGATGGTGTCCGGCTCGTGCGCGTGCACGGCAATCGGGAAGCCAAAGTCGCTCGGCAAGTTCCCGCTGACCTCGTGCCACGATTCGCCGGCGTTGTCGCTGCGCATCACGTCCCAGTGCTTCTGCATGAACAGCACATCGGGGCGTGACGGGTGCATCGCGATGCTATGGACGCAGTGGCCGACATCGGCAGTCGAGTCAGGGATGTACTCGGATTGCAGGCCACGATTCACTGGACGCCATGTCGTGCCGCCGTCGTCGGTGCGGAACACGCCCGCAGCGGAGATGGCGATGAAGATCCGCGCGGAATCGTTCGGGTCCAGCACAATCGTGTGCAGGCACATCCCACCCGCGCCGGGCTGCCAGAGATGGCCCGAGGCGCTGCGCAACCCGGAGAGCTCCTGCCACGTCTGCCCGGCGTCCACCGAACGGAACAACGCCGCGTCTTCCACCCCGGCGTACACGGTATCCGCATCCGTCAACGACGGTTCGAGATGCCAGACGCGCGCGAACTCCCAGGGATGTTGCGTGCCGTCGTACCACTGGTGCGTGCCGGGGACGCCGTCGTAGGTGAACTGGTTACCGACCGACTCCCATGTCTGACCACCGTCGTCGGAGCGCTGGATCATCTGCCCGAACCAGCCGCTGGACTGCGACGCATACAACCGGTTCGGGTCAACGGGCGAACCTTTGAGGTGGTAGATCTCCCAGCCCGCAAAGTGGGGGCCGCTGACCTCCCACCGCTCGCGCTTGCCGTCCGATGTCAGGATAAATGCGCCCTTGCGCGTGCCAACCAGTACCCGTACCCCGCTCATCCGTGACTCCTTCCTGTGTTTCCGACAATACTCGCCGACCGCATAGTTCCGTTCGTGACTCCCACCCAAACCGACATCGCGTTGGCGCATTCCCCGTACCCGCTGCTGCTACCTGACAACCAGAGACATGCTGATGTCCGGCGCACCGTCGTGATCCAGAATATCTCCGCCTTCTCAAGATGCTCGCGCGCCACAGCCCACGGTGTCGGGAGGGCATCATCGCTACTGAACTGCGAATGCAACTCAGCGACTGGGTCTATGACAGCCATTGTCCTCTGCTCCCTTCGCGTCTTCACTGTGCCCCACTATCCGATGCGCTACCGCGATCGCGGGCGGGAAAAGGTCGTTAGCATCCGAACGATCACAGCGGCGGCAACAACATGCATCAGGACGAGGATTGCCGTCTGCCCGCCCGTCGCCCCCGGCACTGTTGGGATGTAGGTGAGGTCAGGGATCAGCGTGACGACGAAGACCACGGCAGCGATGATCACGAAGGTGCGTGCCGGGTTGCGGGCGTAGCGCAACAGGGCGACGTAGATCAGCACCGCGACGATGGCAGCGGGCAGCGTAAAGACAATTGCCCCGCTGACATCTGTGAGCGGGAGGAACTGCGGATCATAGGCGACGAGCGCGCCACCGACGAAGTAGACGAGGACATTGGCGAGCGTAGCGGCGACCACCGTAGCGAGGCCGACCAGGGCGACCCGGCCTCGGTTAGTCGCGCGCGACGTGGACGAGGTAACGGGCGAAGATGTGGCGATGGACGACATGAGGACCCTCCTTGCATGCGACCGACGATTCACGGAACGCGCGTTCTGCGGCAGCGTACATCGGTCGTTCTATGAGATAGTCGTCCGGCGGAGCGCGAAATCGACAACATCGGGCCGGGGAGTTTGAGAATCCTGAGTTTGCCGGTTCACGTCGGCAAATCGGCCAGCCGCCGCGCGAGAAATCGCCGCTCCGGCTCCTGTTTCGCCAGGGCAAGTGCTCGTTCGTACGCGGCGCGGGCGTCTGCCGTTCTTTCCGAGCGCCGACACAACTCCGCCCGCGCCGCATGTGCCAGGTAATAGTCGGCCAGTTCGCCGCGCGCCAGGAGGTCGTCAATCAAGACGAGGCCCGCCGCCGGGCCATCGCGCATCGCTACCGCCACGGCACGGTTCAGTGCGATCACCGGCGATGGCTCCGCCTGCATGAGCACGTCGTACAGACCGACAATCTGGGCCCAGTCTGTCGCGGCGGCGATGGATGCCTCCGCATGCACCGCCGCGATCGCCGCCTGGAGGGTGTATGGGCCGAACCGGTGCGACGATAGCGCCCGTTCCACCAGTGCCGTCCCTTCCGCGATTTGCTCACGGTTCCAGCGCGTGCGATCCTGATCCTCCAGCAGCACCAGATCTCCGTCCGGTGAGGCGCGCGCGACGCGACGCGATTCGTGCAGCAGCATCAGCGCCAGCAGACCAATCACCTCTGGCTCCGGCAACAACGCGACAAGCAAACGCCCCAGGCGGATCGCCTCGCCCGAAAGGTCGGGCCGCGTGAGCGACCCACCTGATGAGGCGGAGTACCCCTCGTTAAACACGAGATAGATCACATGAAGCACGGTCGCCAACCGATCCGGCAGATCGGCCGGCGACGGCACGTGATACGGGATGCCCGCGTCACGGATCTTCGCCTTGGCGCGCACGATCCGCTGCGCCAGTGTGGGCGGCGGGGTGAGGAAGGCGCGTGCGATTTCCTCAGTCGTGAGGCCGCAGACCTCGCGCAACGTCAGCGCGATGCGGGCGTCCGGCGGCAGGGCGGGATGGCAGCAGACAAAAATCAGCCGCAGACGGTCGTCTTCGACGCCCTCGTCGTCCTGCCCGGCAGCGCCACTCGTGTCGGCGTCAAGTTGTTCGGCGAGCGCCGCTAACGACGCGTCGAATCGGACGCGACGGCGCATCGCGTCAATGGCCTTAAAGCGACCGGTCGAAACGAGCCACGCCCGAGGATTGGCGGGCACACCATCCCGAGGCCACTGCTCCAGCGCCGCTCGGAATGCATCGTGGAGCGCGTCCTCGGCACGGTCGAAGTCACCGAGCAGACGGATCAGGGTGGCGAAGACGCGACGCGACTCGGAGCGATAGATGACATCCACGTGCTCGTATGCCTGTTCGTCCGTATTCGACGATTTTCGTATCACCCCAACTCACCCGGCCTTTATCATGGGCGCTTCAAGAAACGCCTCGATCGTCAGAACGACCCGATCAGGCCGCCGAAGCAGCGCATTGCGGTTTGTGTACCATGAGGCGCCTCACTTGCCCCCACCCTTTAGAACATATGTTCAAGTATAGTGACGGTGCTCATCATTGTCAAGCGCCTGTGCGGTTTGCGCGTGTCTGTGGTGTCAGGTCATGAAGGGTCTCGTGGCCGTGGAAGCAGCGATCGAGTTCGTCCACCATCAATGCGAAGAAACTCTCCAGCCCCCGATTCGATCCGGCGATATGCGGGGTCAGAAAAACATTGGGGAGGTCCTTAATCGGGCTGTCTGCCGGGATCGGCTCGGGGTCGAAG
>JBBSFO010000205.1:0-8097 GCA_038238655.1 Thermomicrobiales bacterium
GCGCGCTCGACCGGGCAGGGGGGAAAAGCATCACCATCACGATCTTCGACACGCGCGAGCACGCGCAGTTCTCGCGCGACGCGCTCGGCGACTTGATCCCGCGCTTCCAGGCGGCGGGGGTGAAGCTGGACGCGCCGGAGATTTACGAGACCGTCTGAGCGACGGCAGCACCGACAAAGACGTCGGCTCTCTTCGATACTACGGATGCAGCATCTGACAATCGGTTCGGATAACGTCTCGATCGAGACCCTATGTCGAACCGATTTTGCTTGCCAATGAAGGGAACGTCGGTTTGCCGCGTCCAGATAGGGGTCACCTCACGAAACGGACAACATCGTACGCTACTGGTGCATCCGGCACGTTCGCTCTCCATCCGAGGGCGACGGCAATGTCCGCAACACGGTCACGGACCGAAGTCGCTCCGGCTTCAGCGAGTGCAGCGCGTTACCGGATGCACCCCTGCGCCCGCTCGACCGGTCGGATAAAGCGTTCAAATGGTTGTATGCGCCCCTCTCGGTCCTTGTTACTGGCGCGGCAAGCATCTTGCGCGTGCCGTCCGGGAACCGTGCCTGCCCGAAGGAGATTGAGGCCCATGGCGACGATCCTGGTCGTGGATGACGAACCGCCGATCCTCGCGCTGCTGCGCGACCTGCTCGAGGCGGAGGGGCACACCGTGCTCGCGGCCCATAACGGCCGCGATGCGCTGGCGCTTGCCCGCGCCGAGCATCCCGACCTCGTCCTCAGCGACGTGATGATGCCGATCATGGACGGCGTGCAACTCGCCCGCATGCTCCGCGCGGATGCGATCATGCGGGAACTGGTGGTGATCCTGATGAGCGCCGCCCATCCCCCGGATCTCGCTTTGGTGGGCGCGGCGGCCTTCCTCGCCAAGCCTTTCGACCTCGACGACGTGAATCGCCTCATCGCCCGGCAGCTCGCCAGCTAGCGGCAGGCGTATTCGCAATTTGGTACCCGATGATGCGGTCGGCTCGACACCATTCTTTTTCGGGTAGCGGGGAGCGCAACCATGCCCACCGTTTCATCCACCGGCGTGCCCAACCTCGACGCGATCCTCGGCGGCGGCCTGCCCGACCGCGCGATGACCGTCATCCTCGGCGTCCCCGGCACCGGCAAGACGATCCTCGCCGAGCAGATCGCCGTCCACCATGCCAAGCGGGGGGAGCGCGCCCTGATCTTCACCGCCCTGTCCGAGTCGCACGACCAGATGCTCGCCGACCTCGCCGAGCTCTCCTTCGCCGACCCCGCCCTGATCGGCGACCACCTCCGCTTCTACAGCGTGCAGTCCGTGCTCGACGCGGGGTTCGACGCGGTGGTGGATCTGATCATCGACACCGCCCGCGCCGAGCGCGCCTCAGTGGTCGTCCTGGACGGTTTGCACGGCATCGTCGGCATCGCAAAGCGGGAGCGGGAAGTCACCCGCTTCCTGCACACGCTGCGCTCCCGGCTGGCCCTCCTGGATGTCACGACCCTGGTCACCTACGAGACCGCCGCGGGGCGGACCGATGTGTCCGGCATGCTGACGATCCCCGACGGGATCATCGTCCTGCACAACCGGCTGACCGACGAGCGGCATCACCGCTGGATCGAGGTGAGCAAGCTGCGCGGCATGGCGCACATGGACGGGCTGCACACGCTGACGATCACCGGCGACGGCGTCGCCTGCTACCCCCGCCAGGAGGCGGCCTACCGCCCGGCGTCGTACGAGCTGGCGGAGGGGCGTGCCGCCACCGGCCTGCCCGAGCTCGACGAGATGCTCGAGGGGGGCCTGAACGCCGGGACGGTGACCTTCCTGGGGGGCAGCCCCGGCACCGGCAAGACCCTGACCGCGCTGCACTTCCTGATGGCGGGCGTGGCGGCGGGGGAGCCGGGGCTGTTCGTCGGGCTGGCCGAGGGCGCGGGGCAGCTGTACGCCAAGGCGAGCAGCTTCGGCATGGACCTGCGCGGGGCGGTCGGGCGGGGTGAGGTCTCCCTGCTCGTCGTCCCGCCCGCCGACGTGGATGCCGACATCCTCGCCGCGGCGATCCGCGCGCGCGTCGAGGAACTGGGGATCAAGCGGGCGGCGATCGACCCCTTCGCGGTGGTGGAGCAGGCGATCCCCTTCCCCAAGCGCGCGCCGCGCTACGTCGCGTCGCTGCTGGACTACCTGCGCGAGCGGGGGGCGACGACGCTCCTCACGCAGGAGAGCGCCGCCTTCGACGGCGGGTGGATCGCGGCGACGCAGGGGGCGGGGCTGGCGGACAATCTGATGGAGCTGCGTTGGGTGGAGTACCGGGGGCGGCTGTACCGGATCCTGTCGGTGCGGAAGATGCGGCTGAGCGCGTTCGACCCGGGGCTGCGGGAGTTCCGGATCGAAGCGGGGGCGGTGCGGGTGCTGCCGCTTGAGGAGAGTGGGCTGGCGACGATGGGCGGGATCGAGGCGCAGGAGCACCGGGAGACGCGGCTGACGCGCCGCAACCAGCCGGAGTAGCGGGCGGATCGGCCGCACCCTCGACTTGTTTCAAGGACCGCGTGCCGTTTTGGGACAGCGGCATGGCGCTTCAGTAGCCGTTCACGCGCGCTGTCGGGGTCGATGGACGAACCGGCATTGAACGCGGATGGTGCCAGTCACCTTGTCCATCCGGCTCGTTCCTTGTCCTGTCAGGAAAGCGCCTCTGACCCATCACGACGACTGTCAGCAAATCGAGAATGGAACGCTAACCTGACGTGCGTGGCAGGGGATACCTGACGTCAGTTTGTAGTACACCCTAACCGGACACTCCGTCCCGCTTACTGTCGTAACGCTGGGCGTCGCGGCCTTGGCAGATGATGTTGGCCGTTTTGTGAGGTGACCCCTGTCAGATCGCTCACCTCAAATGGCGTGAAGCAGGATACCGATACCTACTCCGGCCAGTGTTCCGACACCGACGATGAGCAGCAGTTCGATGCCGTTGCGCAGCGGCCCCTTCAGTGTGAAGCGCGCTTTTGTCGCCCCGAGGAGGACGGCCATGAGCGCGGTGAGCCCGAACGCCCACCACTGCGGGCGGGGCAGTGGTGTGAGGAACGGCAGGATCGGCACGAGCGCGCCGAGCATGAATGAGATGCCGACGATCAGCCCTTGGCGCCAGGGCCGATCCCGCTGATCTTCGATGACGCCGAGCTCGTCGCGCACCATCGCCTGGAGCCAGCGTTCCTCATCGGCGGTCAGTTGCCCGACCACCCGATCGAGGAGCGTACCGCGCAATCCCTTCTCCCGATAGATGGCGCGCAGCTCCGCGCGCTCCTCCTCCGGTTCTTCCTTAATCTCCCGCCGCTCCGTCGCGATGCGCTGTTGCAGCACCTCGCGCGCGGTACGGGCGGAGAGGAAGCCGCCCAGCCCCATGGAGATGCCGCCGGCGAGGAGTTCGCTGAACGCGATGAGCACGAGCTGGGAGTGGGCGACACTGCTGACCGCCATGATGAAAACGAGCGTCGTCACGAGGCCATCATTGAGGCCGAAGACGACATCGCGGAGCCAATCCCCGCCGTGCGGGTGACGCTCCTTAATTTCTTCCCACGCCACGCTCGCCACTCCCCTCCTCGATTGTCGTCGTTAGGCGAGTCGGACGCGCGGCAGCGGAAGGGGAGTGCGTGGCGGCGCGAACGCAATGCTCTGCGCTCGCTCGGACGCGAAAGCCCGACTGACGACGACCGCAATCGCCGCACCGCCGCCGATGAGCGACCAGCCGAGCGGTGTCATCGCGGTGAGCCCGAGCAGCGCGCGGAGCGGCGCGATGGTCAAGGCGGCGACGAGCAGCCCGGCGGAGCCGGTAACTGCGGCCAGGACCGGCCGCGTGAGGCTTCCTTCCGCACGCCCGACGTCGAGTGTTTGCGCGAGTTGGGTCGCGACGATGCTCGCGAACGCCACCGTGCGCGCCTGCGGGAGCGTGCCCACACCGAGGGCGATGACGAAGGCGCCGAGCGCGGGCAACGCGGTCGCCATGCCCCGCCGGATGATGTCCCGGCGCAAGGGTGCATCGAGCGCCGCCGTCCCCTCCCGCGCGAGGCTCGCGAGGTTGCGGGTCTCCGGCCCCTGCAGGGCGACGGAGATCGCCGGGAGCGCATCGGTGATCAGGTTGACCGCGAGGATCTGCCGCGTGATCAGCGGGGCGGGAAAGCCCAGCGCGGTCGCGCCAACGACAAGGCCGAGCTCGCCGAGGTTGCCGCCGAGCAGCAAGCCGAGGGCCCGGCGGATGTTGCGCCAGAAACTGCGCCCTTCGACCAATGCCTCCACGAGCGTCGCGAAGTCGTCGTCCGCGAGGACAACATCGGCCGCCTGGCGCGCGACCTCCGTCCCGCCGCGCCCCATCGCCACCCCGACATCGGCGAGCCGGAGCGCGGGCGCGTCGTTCACGCCATCGCCCGTCATCGCGACGGTATGGCCACGACGTTGGAGGCTCTCAACAATCCGCAATTTATCGAGCGGGGTCACCCTGGCAATCACCGCGACCTGCTCCAGCCGCCGATCGAGCTCGTCGTTTTCCAGGGCGGCGATTTCGTCGCCGGTCAGTACCTCGCCCTGGCCGTTGAACAAACCCGCCTCGTGCGCAATCGCGCGCGCCGTCGCGGGATGATCGCCCGTCAGCATGACGACGCGAATGCCCGCCTCCTGACAGCGGCGGATCGCGTCGGGCACAGCGGGGCGGAGGGGATCGGCGATGCCGACGAAGCCGAGTGCGACGAGCCCCGCCGGGTCGTTCGCATCGGTCTCCGCTGGACCTTCCGCGACCATCAGTACTCGTAACCCGCGCGCGGCAAGCCGTTCAGCGTGATGGAGCAGCACATCTCGGCCTCGTGTGTTGAGGGGTTCGTCGCCGCCGTTGGTGCGTGCGTGCGAGCATCGTGGAACGAGCGTTTCCGCAGCACCTTTCACATACAGGCGTCCCCGTGCAACCGTCGCGTGGAAGGAACGCGCGGGATCGAAGGGCACCTCGCGCTCGCGCTCCGCCCGCAATTCGTCCGCAAGCCCGGCCCGTTGCGCGCCCTGAATCACCGCGACGTCGGTCGGGTGTGCGCCGACGTCCTCCGCATCGGGATGGGGGCTGGCAAGGGCAGCAGCGAGAAGAACCGCGCGCAGAGAGGCCGGGAGACGCGCCGATAGCTTCGCCTCATCGCCGCCGTCCGCGATCAGGGCGAGGGCGAGACGTCCCTCGGTGAGCGTGCCCGTCTTATCAGTGCAGGCGACATCCACCCTGCCGAGCGCCTCGACCGCCGATAACCGACGGACGAGGGCGTTGCGACCTGCCAACCGCCGCGCCACGGCGGCCTCGCCAACCCCGGCGAGGAGGGGCAGTCCCTCGGGTACAGCAGCGATGGCGATGCTGCCTCCGATCGCCAATTGGGAGAGGAGAGGACGCCCACGCACCAGCCCGGACCCCACGACGATCGCGCCCCCTGCCGCCGCGAGGGGCAGGAGTTGCCGCAGCATCGCACTAAGCCGCATGCTGAGCGGGCTTCGCTGTACGTCTTCGTTCTCGAGCGCTGCGGCGGTCGCGCCCATGCGCGTCTGCTGGCCCACCGCGACGACTACTGCCCGTGCCGTACCAACCGTGACATCGCTTCCTTCCAGAAGCACGCGGCTCGCATCCGTGCCACCGTCGGCAACCTTGGTCACGGGGAGTGATTCGCCGGTCAACGCGGCCTCGTCCACCTCGAATCCGTGCGCCTCCAGGACGCGGGCGTCGGCGGCGACACGATCTCCGGAGGCGAGCACCAGGATGTCACCCGGCACGATCTCGGTCGCGGGGATCGTCACCGCAGTCCCGTCGCGGAGGACGCGCGCGGACGCCGTGCCCATGCGCGCGAGCACGTCCGCAGCCCGTCCCGCCTGGTGCTCCTGCCAGGCACCGACCGCCGCGTTCAAGGCAATCGTCGCCCCGATGAGGAGCACATCGAGGGGGGAACCGAGGACGACCGAGAGTCCCGCACCGGCCGCGAGGATGCCCGTCAGGGGGGAGCGGAGCTGTTCGAGCACCGCCCCGACGAGCGCATTCCGCTGGCTGCGCGGTTGGGCGGCGCGCCGTCGCTTCGTCGCCTGCGCGGTGGTAAGCCCGTTCTCCGTTGTGTTAAGTGCCGCGAGCGTGCTCGCGACACTCCGACGCCCCCACCGCTCCGGGCGCGGATCGACGAGGCGAGTGATGGAGGCCTGCGAGCGCTCCCCGCCGCGCAGTCGCGCCCATCCAGCCCCCAGCGCGGCGAGCGCCGTCGCATAGACTGCACGGGAGGCCTGCTCGATGCCTGGTGCGCCCTGGAGTCCCCAGACCGCGCCGATGCCGTTGCTGACCATGGACAGCAAGGCTGCGTCCCGCGCGCTCGCATCGCGCCGTGCGCCCGCGTCAACGATCGCAGCAACACCGCTGAGATCGGACGCGAGGAGGTCCACGCGGGCGGGGAAGCGGCTCGTGCGCCCGGATGACAGTCCGATGGCGAGATCGCACGCCTCGAACGCCGCGGCCGGGCGCGCGCTGTCCGAGAGGAACGCGACACGCCCCCCAGTCGCCTGTCCTTCGCGAATCACCATCATCGCGTCATCGCCATCGAGGAGCGCGACACCGGCACGTCGGGCCACCGCCTGCGCCGCCATCGCATTATTCCCCGCGAGGAGTCGGAGTTCGACGCCGCACCGTCGGCACGTCTCCGCGAGCTCCGACACACCCGATGCGAGCCGTGGCTGCATGATCAGGAGGCCGAGCGGCTGTTCCGCGCGCTCGCTACGCAGGGCGAGGATATGGCTCCCGCCCCGTTGCAATCGGGTACGCGCCGGGAGCCGTACCCCGCGCTCGGCGGGACGCAGACTATAGCGGATACCGTCGATCGTCGCGGTCGCGGCCACCCCATCGAACAGGCCATCGCCCGCTCGACTCTCTCCCGTCGTCCGCATCACCATACCCCACGGCGACCCGGCCGCCGCCGCAACCTGTGCCGCGCGCTCGAGCAACCCCGCCGGATCATAGGTGGCATCCAGCGGGAGCGCCGTGACGAGCTCGAAGCCGTTCGCCAGTGTCCGCGGGCCATCGACGAGGAGCAGATCGGGGCGACGGATGGTCCGCTGGGGACGCGTGCCGACGATGACCACGCCCGCGCGCAGGACGCGCGCCGACGCGCCGAGGTCCGCGCTCTCCGCGCCGATCATCGCCGTGCGCGGGCTGACGAGCAGGAGGGACGCGAAGGTGCGCGCCGGCGAGCGGGTCACCACCGCCGTGAGCGCGGCGTAGCCGAGCGAGACCGGTCCCAATGCGCCCAGGTATCGGTCGTAGAGCGCGGGCGCGGCGGGGGCGGGGCGCGGAGCTGGCGTGAACGCTTCACCCCCTTGCAGTTCCACGACGAACGGTCCACCGAACAGCCGCGCGCCCGCCGGAATCATCCTATCCGGCACGACGGGCAGCGGCAGTGCATCGTCGCCCGTTGCGGTACCGATGCCTTCGATCACACGGGCCGCGAGTGGTGTGCGCTCTCCCGCTTCCAGGCGGATCACTGCCCCGGCGTGAGCGGCAGCGACCCCACCAATGCGCGCCTCGTATGCTTTCCATGCCCCACGTCGCGCGACGACCTCCGTCAGCAAGCGCACCGATTCCGCGCCCGTCACCGCGAGACCAAGGGGGTTGCCGGAGAGCGCGAGGGCGACGAGGTTCGGCACATTGAGCAGGAGATCCGCAGCGGTCCGGCCGAGCAGTCGCCGCAGGCCATAGCGGATGGCGGGGACACCCTGCAAGACGCCGACGATCGCCGACACCTGCACCATACCCCCAATACGCGCGGGCGATTCACCGCCGCCGAGTAAACGCTGGGCCGCGAGAAACGCGGTACCCAACGCGGCGCCAATCGTGCGCGTCGCACCCTGGATGAGCGGCCCGGGGTCGAGGGGATCCGCCGGTCGATCTTCGCCGAGGAAATCGGGGAGCTCCATCCCCGTCACCTCAGCGACGAGATCCTCGAGGTCGGCACGGTGGGCATCAAACTCGACGAGGACGCGGCCCGTGAGCGCACTCGCGGTGGCCCGCACGCCGGGATGGCGCTCGAGTCGTTCGACGACCGGGCGCGCCCGGTGCGGATCGCGCTCCA
>JBBSFO010000206.1:0-8055 GCA_038238655.1 Thermomicrobiales bacterium
CATACAAACTCTTGGCCACTGCCTTTGTCCTTCTCGCTCGCTGGTCGGAACCTCGCTCGCGGATTTTCGTCTCGCGGCTGATCCATACCAGCGGTTCTGCGAAGACGCACAGTTGCTAGTATATCACGGGGTACAATAGCGCGCCAAATGCCGTATTCCCTCATCGGTAGTGTTCTGCGGGTCTGTCTGTACGAACGGTTCAGCGAACATGCCCGTGCGAGAGACCGTGACCGTAAACGGGCAGGAACGGTAGCGGGCCGAGGAATCGCGGAAGTGGATCGGGGAGCGTACGCGGAGCAGGAGGAAAGGTGATCTCACGACGATCGCTGTGTTATGTAGAGTGACCATAACATCGTCGCTCGTGTCAACGTTAGTACGGTGTGCGAATTGCTGTCAGTCTTACGTCGAGGGGGCGGGGTATGGTTGTGTGCGTGCGTATGTGGGGGCGGAGGAGCGTCAGGCGCGGTTTGCGTGCCATAGGGTTGAGCATCGTGGTGCTCATGTGGATGCTGCCACTGGCGGTTCATGCTGATACTCCGCCGCAACGGGTATCGGCACCATCGCCGGGCGTCGTGTATGACGACTTCGCCGAGGGGCGGGCGGCAATTCAGGTCGGTGACAAATACGGGTTCATTGATACGACAGGCAAATTCGTTATCTCCGCGCGGTACGATGACGTTATCGGGTTCAATCGCGGCCTGGCACCCGTCAAGATCGGCGATACATGGGGGTATATTGACCTCAGTGGCAAATCGGTGATCGCGCCGCAATTCGAGGAGGCGCGTCAGTTCAGCGCAATCGGTCTCGCGCGCGCCATGATGGGCGGCAAGTGGGGCTTCATTGACCGATCCGGGAAGTTCGTCATCGCGCCGCAGTACGATGATTCCCAGGGCTTTTTCATCGAATCCCCGCGAGGGCTGCCGGAAGTGGCACCCACAGCGCCCGCCCTCGCGCCGGTGAAAGTCGGCGAGAAATGGGGATACATTGACACAACGGGCAAGCAGGCCATCGCGCTGCAGTTCGATGACGCGCGGGATTTCACGAGCGACGACGTCGCGCCCGTCAAGGTCGGTGAGAAGTGGGGCTTCATCAACAAATCCGGCGCGTTTGTCATCCCCGCACGCTACGACGACATCATCGTTGACGAGCAGGAGGGGCTCGCCGGTGTCAAGGTCGGCGCGCAGTGGGGCTACGCGGATGTCAAGACCGGCAAGATCATCATCTCTCCCCGTTTCGCGGAGGCCGGATCGTTCATCAACGGCGTCGCGTCCGTGCAGACAGGCGGTCAGTGGGGTTTCATCACCACCGACGGCTCCTTCGTCATCCCGCCGCAGTACGCGGATAGCGACACCTTCGGCCCGACCGGATTGACAATCGCGAAGACCGGTGGGTCCTACGGCCGCCAAACACGGCTCGGCGACACGCCAATGCCGACACAGGCCGGCGGCAAGTACGGCTTCGTTGACCGAAGTGGTCGGTTTGTCATCCCGCCGCAGTTCGAGGATGCCTTCATTTTTCACGACGGCCTGGCGCGCGTGCAGATGAATGGCAGGGTCGGCTTCATTGATCAGGCGGGCGCCTTTGTCATCCCGCCGCAATTCATTCCTGACCCGAATCCGCCCGCATAACGGGCAGCATTCTGCAACGATACGCCCTCGCTTTCACGCAGGTGATTGCGGGGGCGTTGCGGTTTCTCCCGTACCGGGCAGCCAGACACGCCGGACCGCTTCGCGAATAAGATCATCAATCAGGCGGTTTTGTTGTTTCGCGATGGCATCAAGACGGCGTATTTCCTTGTCCTGAAATCCAAGCATCCGTAAAGGCAGGAATGGAAGGAGCGGGGATTGAGGCGACATCGGTGGATGTGCGGTCAATCTCGTTTGGGATGCTTGCTCCACAACGGCATTCATCACTGATAACCGCACCCGCTCCAGACTGACACCGAGGCTTCCGAGCACGCTCGCCGCGACTCCCTCGCCCCCTCTGACGAGGCCGAGCAGCAGATGTTTCGAACCGATATGGTCGTTGTTCAGCCGCCGCGCCTCGTCCATCGTCAGTTCGATCACCTTCTTGGCGCGTGGCGTCAAGCCTGGATCGCCGACGACCAACCCATCCCCCCGGCCGATGATGAACTCAACGGCGGAGCGGACTTTCGATAGCGAAACGCCGAGATTATCGAGCACGCGGGCGGCAATGCCGTCCCCTTCCCGAACTATGCCGAGTAGGAGGTGTTCGGTGCCGATGTAATTGTGATTGAGGCGCTGTGCCTCTTCCTGCGCGAGAGAAAAGACCTTACGTGCCTGCCCGGTGAATTTCTCGAACGTGTCTGCCATCGGGTGCCCCCATGCATTGTGAACAATTGGTGTGCGCACAGTATAGCGCGTTATCCGGCCTCATTTCGCGGAATCGGTGCGTGTAGGGGCGCATAGCATGCGCCCAGTATCCTTTATCTGCATGGTTACGACTGCCGCACCGGGTTGGGCGTATGCTATGCACCCTTACATTTGGCTCTGGGCATGCCGGTAGCGTGTGTTATCCTGCGAGGCGCAGAGCGGAGAGAGGAAAGGAATGGCGAACATGCGGGTCTTCATTTCGGCGGATATGGAAGGGGTGACGGGACTCGTCGCCGCCTCCGAACTGCTGCCGGATGAGCCGGACTATCCCCGTTTCCGCGCACTCATGACGGGCGATGTGAACGCCGCGATTGGCGGGCTTGCGGCGGGTGGCGCGACGCAGGTGCTGGTCTGCGACGCGCACAACAACAGCCGCAACATCCTGATTGAAGACCTCGATCCGCTCGCGCGCCTCATTCGGGGCGGCACGAAGCCGCTTGGCATGATGGAGGGAATTGACGATACCTTCGCCGCCGCTTGCTTCGTCGGCTACCACGCGATGTTCGGCACGCACCGCGCCATCGCGGATCATACCTGGGACCCGTACGCCGTGCAGGCCGTGACGATCAATGGGCGGCTCGTTGGCGAGATCGGATTGAACGCAGCGATTGCCGGCTGGTTCGGCGTGCCCGTCGCCTTTGTCACCGGCGATGATGCGACCGCGCGTGAAACGGCGGACCTCCTGCCGTGGGCGGAATGTGTGATCGTCAAGGAGGCGAAAGGACGGTTCGCGGCGGATTGCCTGCTGCCGGAGGCGTCGCATGCCGCGATCCGCGCCGGTGCGGCGAACGCGCTGGCACATCTCGGCCACATGGAACCGTGGCGCATTGAAGGCGCGACCGACATCCGCATCACCTTCTTCACAGCGGGCCAGGCCGAGCGCGCCGCCTGGATTCCCGGCACGGAACTGACCGCACCGTGCGTCGTTGCCTGCTGCTGCGCGGACTTCTGGACGGCCTACCGCCTCTATTGGGCCGCCGTCTACCTCGGTGGTGACGTAAAAATCTTCGGCTGAAACCGGGCGAAACCGGGGAGAACCGCAGAGACGCAAAGAACGCAGCGGTCGCAGAGAGGGAAAACAGATTTGTCAGAAATGCATGCAAGATCGTTCTCTCTTTCTTTCTCTTGCTCTGTGTTTCTCTGCGTCTCTGCGGTTCAATCGGTTCCCCATGAGTGCTGAGATGGTCGCGGCGGTTGCGGGCGGGCGGAGCGCGCTGGTGGTGCTGTACTGCGTGACGGCGGCGGTCTTCGCGGACATGTACATCGCGCAGCCGATCCTGCCGCTCTTGTCGCGTGAATTTTACATCGCGCCCGCGACGGCGGGGTTGTCGCTTTCCGTCGTTGTGCTGGCGATTGCGCTGGCGTCCAGCGTCTATGGGTTACTGAGCGACGCTTTTGGGCGCAAGCCGGTGATGGTCGCCACCTGCCTGCTGCTGACCGTCCCGACACTGCTCTGCGCGGTCGCGCCGACGTTCGGATGGCTGCTCGCCTTCCGCGCGATGCAGGGAGCGCTCATCCCAGGGCTGTCGGGGGTGGCGGTCGCGTACCTCGGTGATCGGTATCGCGGCGCGGCGCTCGGTGGGGCGGTCGGGCGATACGTCAGCGCGAGTATCGCGGGGGCGCTCCTCGGGCGAGTGGTAAGCGGACTGATCGCGGACGCATTTGGGTGGCGCGCAGCGTTTGTCGCCTGGAGCATCGTCACCCTCGCCAGTGCGGGAGCGATGGCGCGCGTACTGCCGGGCGACCGCCGCACCGGGCACGTCATTTGGCGGCAGGCATATGGGGGCATGGCCGGTCACTTCCGCAACCGGCGGGTCGTCGGTGCCTTCGTGATCGGTGCGACGCTCTTTTTCGCCTATACCGGTGTCTTCACGTATCTGTCGTACTACCTGACCGCGCCACCGTTCCGCCTGCCGACCGCGATTGTGTCCGGCATCTATGTCGTGTATCTCGCGGGGGTGATCGCCTCGCCAATCGCGGGCCGTCTCTCCGCACGATTCACGCGCCCGGCGATCCTCGCCTGCGGGATGGTAATTGCCGGCCTCGGCATCGCCGGGACACTTGTCCCCGTGCTCCCGGTGATCGTTGTCAGTCTCGTCGTGCTCTGCGGCGGGATGTCCGTCGCGCAGTCCACCGCGCCCGCCTTCGTCAACGTCTCCGCGCGCGGTGCGACGGGGAGTGCGGGCGCGATGTATCTCGCCTTCTACTACCTCGGCGCGACCTTCGGCTCCGTCGTGCCGGGGTATGCGTGGCAATCGTGGGGTTGGCACGGCGTCGCGGCCACCTGTGGCGCCGGACTCGCGATCGCTCTGCTGGCGGACTGGCTGCTCTGTGCGAACGAAGGAGTCACATCGTGACCACGCTGGCACTTTCCCTTGTTCTTACTTCCGCCATCCTCCATGCGACATGGAATCTCTTTGCCAAACGCGCCGGGGGCGGGGCGGCTTTTGTCTGGCTTTTCAACGCGCTCTCCGCCGTCATCTATGCGCCGTTCGCGCTGGGGGCCATCCTGATTCAGCGGCCGCATATCGGCCCGATAGAATTCGCTTTCATGGTTGGTAGCACGGCGCTCCATACAGTTTACTTCCTTACCTTGCAGCGTGGCTATCACGTCGGCGATCTGTCGTTGGTCTATCCCATTGCGCGCGGGACCGGACCCGCGCTTTCCACCACCGCCGCGACCCTCATATTCGGCGAGCGACCGACGCTCCTGGCGATCTGCGGCGCACTGCTCGTCGCGGTGAGTATCTTCGCCCTAACGGGAGGAGGGCGGCGTTCGGATGATCCCGAACGGAGGCGGACTGCCGTCCTGTACGGTCTGATCACCGGCGTGCTGATCGCTTCATACACGCTCTGGGACAAGCACGCGGTGAGCGTCCTGCTCATCCCGCCGCTCCTGTTCGACTGGACGAACACACTTGGCCGCACGCTATTGCTCACGCCACATGCTCTCCGCCATTGGGAGGCGATTCGCTTCGAGTGGCGCGACCACCGGCGTGCGGCATTCGTCGTGGCGATCTTCAGTCCGCTTGCCTACATCCTCGTCCTTACCGCGCTCGTTTTCACGCCGGTCAGTTACGTTGCCCCGGCCCGGGAAATCAGCATTCTGATCGGCACGATCATGGGTGCGCGCCTCCTTTCTGAAGGGGACGGGCGCCGCCGCATCGTCGCTGCGGGCGGGATGGTCATCGGCGTGATCGCGCTGGCGCTTGGATGAGGGATCTTTCGCGTGTTTGACGGTCACACACCGAGGTCGCGCCGTTTGAAGAGGGCCAGCGCGACCGTGAATAACACGAGCGTCGCGGCGAGTAGGGCGACGGCGTGTGCGGCGTTCAGGCCGTGCCGTACGGGTTCATTGTTAGCGTAATAATAGAATGGTGACACTCTCGCGATAGGCCGCAGGCCACCAACGAGTGACGCAAGCGACTGCGCGAAATAGCCCGCCACCGCGACCGCCGCGCTCGCGCCGAGCGCTACGCCGCGCTTGCCCGTCGCGCAGCCGAGCACGAGGGCGAGTGCGCCGAAGCAGCAACCAAGCAGGACCGTGCTGGCTGTCGCTGCGGCGAGATGGCTGCGACTGATCTGCATGTTGACAGCCGTCGCCCCGACCATGAGCGCCAGCCAGAGGACGACGCCGAGAGCGCAGAGGAGCAAACACAGGGCAGCGAATTTCTCACGGACGGCCCGCCCGCGCGACACCGGGTGGGCAAGCAGGAGATCAAGCGTGTGACGCTCTTCTTCCCCGGCAATGGCGTTTGCACCGAGCAGGATCGCGTAGATGAGGAAAAGCAGCGGGATAACCAGAGCGAAGAATTCCGCCTGCAAGTACCCGGCGGGCGAAACGAGGTCCAACTGTGTGCCTCCGATCAGCGCCTTGACCCCATCCGGCAGGTTTTGCAATGTGCGATTGAGGTCCGGGTTGTCCCGAATCGTGGGATACACGGCGAGAACGTACGCGCAGAGCGCGATCAGACCGATCCCGTACCAGATCGCGGGGCGCAATTGGTCGCGCAGCGTTTTGAGCCAGATATTACGCAGCATCGCGCTTCCCCTCCACGTAATAGGCGAGAAAGATCGCTTCCAGGTCCGGTTCGTGGCTCGTGATCCGCTCCACCTCGAAGCGCGCAATCGCCTTCACAAGCGGGTCCATTGAGCCGGTGACGACGCAGCGCAGGATCGGACCGTCTACGGCGAGATCGTGGACATTGGCCAAGCCGACAAAGGCGTCCTGGCCGACTGGTTGGGCGAAGCGGACTTCCGTCCGATGCACCGCGCGTCCTTTGAGGATCGCGACTTCTTCGACCAGCGCCAGTTGGCCATCCCGAACAATGCCGACGCGATCCGCAACATGCTCCACTTCCGCCAGCACATGGGACGAAAGAAAGACCGTTCGGCCTTCCTCCTTTACTTCGCGCACCATCTGCAGAAACTCCTGCTGGACGAGCGGGTCCAGTCCGTCCGTCGGCTCATCGAGGATCAGGAGGTCGGGGCGGGACATAAACGCCTGGACGATGCCGACCTTCTGCTTATTCCCTTTGGAAAGGGAGCGGATCGGGCGAGTGAGATCGAGGGCCAGCCGCTCCGCAAGGGCGGCGATAGCGTGGCCATCCACCCCGCCGCGCAGATGTGCGAAATAGTCGAGGGCCTGCCGCGCCGTCAGTTGATCGTAGAGCGCCAGTTCGCCCGGCAAATAGCCGATCCGGCGGCGAATCCCCGCCCCGGCAGTGCCCACGTCCGCGCCGAAGAGTTGCACGCGACCGCTGGTCGGACGGATAAGATCGAGCAAGAGGCGGATCGTCGTCGTTTTCCCTGCGCCGTTGGGGCCGAGATAGCCGAAAACTTCCCCGGCGCGCACATCCAGGCTGATGTCCGTGATGCCGCGCCGGTTGCCGTAGGTTTTGGTGAGCCGTTCCATGTGAATTGCGCTTGCCATCATCACTGCTCCTTCCCCCGTTGCTGCCGCCAGCGCGCGACGAGCGCCGGGAGTTCGCGCTCGTAAAAGGCGTAAAAGTCGCGCATCTCGCGCAGTCGCCCCGTCGCCTCCGTATCGGCCTCAGTCCGCAGCGTGAGGCCGTGCTCCGCGAGTTCGCGCAGAGATGTAATCAACCCCATCCGTTCCTCCGTCGCGCGGGACCACGTGTCCACGCGGATGCGGAAGTAGTCGCGCCGCTGACCGGGGAGGACGACCCGCTCGACGAGGCCAACCTGCACGAGCATGCGGACGGTCGTGCTGATCGAGGCTTTGCTCGCCTGCAACGCCACGGCGAACTCGCCGGGCGACTGATGTGGCGGGTCGCAGATCAGCAGCCAGCCGAGCGCACGCCCCCCCATTCGCGGCATCCCCAGATGCTCGAGGACGATTCCGGCCTGCTCCACGAACAATTGGTCCGCCATCGTTGCCTGCTCGTCTCCCATATACGATCCTTCCTTTCGCCGTCTGGTATAGCATGTTTAGTCTGTTCAGTCAATACTGAATATACCGAACAGTGCACTGGTGAGAGAACCTGACTCCCCGGCCCCTCAGGGCTGTTGCAAAGTCGGGGTGGGGTAAGTGAGTGACAAAGAACACCTTTCTTCATATGGTTGCGGTGCTGAATCGTGACCACACAAAGAAAGGTGTTGCCATGCAGTCTATCACCTCTTCCCTCGCCGTCACCTTGCC
>JBBSFO010000207.1:0-8054 GCA_038238655.1 Thermomicrobiales bacterium
AACCGCAACAAGCGCTCCATCGCTCTCGACTTGAAGCACGAGGCGGGCAAAGCGGCGCTGTGGCAGATGATCGAGACGGCGGATGTCCTGGTGGAGAACTTCAGCCCCGGCACGATTGGCCGCCTCGGATTTGCGTACGAGGCGGTGGCGGCGCGGCGGCCCGAGATCGTTTATTGCTCGATCTCCAGCTTCGGACAGACGGGGCCGGGCCGGAACTGGACCGCGTATGACCTAATCCTGCAAGGGATGAGCGGCATCATGAGCCTGACCGGGCAGGAGGACGGTCCGCCGACCCGCGTCGGTATCCCGATCGCGGACATGACCGCCGGGATGTTCGCGGCGTACGCGATTGTTGCCGCACTCTACCGCAAGGCGAGTGGCGGTGGCGGCGAGTTCATTGACGCCTCGCTCCTGGGCGCGCAAACCTCGATGCTCGTCTATTACACGGTCAATTACTTTATGGACAACATCGTCGCCCAGCGCGTTGGGAATCGGCACCAGACGATTTGCCCGTATGACACCTATCCGACGGCGGACGGCTTTCTTTGCCTGGCCATCGGCAACGATGTTCTCTGGGGTCGCTTGTGCGCTGTGCTCGGCTGGCCGGAACGGGCGAACGACCCGCGCTATGCCCACAATCAGGATCGCCTCGCGCGCTACGAAGAAGTGACGGCGATGATTACCGAGAAATTCGGCACGATGACGACCGCTGCCTTGCTCGAACTGCTCGGCTCCGTGAATGTGCCGTGCGGCCCGATCTACAACATTGATGAGGTTTTCGCGAACCCGCAGGTGCAACATGAGCGACTGGCCCGCACCATCATGCACCCGACCATCGGCGAACTGACTGTGCCTGGCATGCCCTACCACCTCCAGCGCGCCGACCTCGAAGTGACCCTGCCGCCGCCGCTGCTGGGCGAGCATACGGATGTGATCCTGCGCGAACTCGGCTACACCAATGACGCGATCGCCGATCTTCGCGCCAGTGGAGCGGTCGCGTAGAACTTTCCGGTGGAGCAGGCTGAAACCTGCTCCACCAAGGGCTGTGCGTCATAACGCCGCGTCGGGATACGGATCGGGATTGCCTGAGGATTGCTCGTCGTCGTTTTCTCCGTCCGGCGCTTCTTCGAGGTGCAACAGACGCCGGTTGATGTCGGCGTTCAGCGCCCGGTAGACGGAGCCGGTGATCGTACCCCGGTTGCGCAAGGAGAGCAGCGCATCTTTCTCCGCCTGCAACGCTTTGCGCCGAGCGACGATCACTTGCTCGGCGCGGATGGCATCTGCAGAGACGTTCAATCCGGCGAGTTCCGTGCGTAGCCGGTCGCCCCGTTCCTCGTACGAGCGGCTGAGTTGGGCGTACACGTCCGGCGCGATCTCGCCCCCTTCCGCGAGGTCGTTGAGCGTGCGGCGGGCCGCTTGCGTCGCCACGAGTTGCCCCTGCAACCGCTCGAAGGCATGGAGGTGTACGGAGGTGCCCGCAGCGCTCAGGCCAAGTCGGGTGATGAGCGGCCGGATGGTCAGGCCCTGCACCAGCAGCGTGAACACAACGATGCCGAAGGTCATCAGGATAATCGTCGCGCGCTCCGGGACGGCGCTACCCGGGATGCTGAGGGCGGCGGCGAGCGAAATCGCCCCGCGTAGCCCGCCCCACAGGATGACGTGTTGGAAGCGGAGCGGGATGCGGAAAACGGGCGCGTTGCGCCAGTTCGTGTACAACCCGACGCCGTAGACGACGATCGCACGGCTGACGAGAATACCGACAATCGCCCCGAGGATGAGCGGGACATCCGCGCGCGTCACGGACGCCGTATGCACCTGTAGGCCGATCAGCAGGAAGATCAGCGAGTTGGCGAAGTAGCCAATTAGTTCCCAGGTGTCGTGCATCGAAAGGCGCGTGCGCGCGGACATGCTGGAGCGCGAGGCGTAATTGCCGGTGACGAGTGCCAGCGCAACGACCGCGATCACCGGCGATGCGCCGATATCGCTGCCGCTAATCGTCACATGCGCGTGCTCGCAGAGGATGAAGGTACCATAGGCCATCAGGAGCGTGACAGTAATCTCGACCAGATACTCATCAATTTGCCGCAGCGCCAGCGCGCCGAGATAGCCGACCGCCAGCCCGACCGCCATGCCCCCGGCAATCGAGGTAATAAAGGCGAGGATCGTTGTCGCGGCGGTCACGCCGCCAGTCACGACGACCGCTAGAATGAGCTTGAAAATGACGAGCGACGTCCCATCATTGAAGAGGCTTTCGCCCTCGACGATGATCGCGAGGCGACGGTTCGCGCCGATTTGCCGGAAGGTCGCGAGGACGGAAACCGGATCGGTCGCGGAAATCAGCGCGCCGAACAGGAGCGCGACGGGCCAGCGCAGGCCCGCGAGGTGGACAATCGCGCCAACGATAACGGTGCCTGCGATCACGCCGGGGATGGCGAGCGCGGTGATCGGGCGGATTTCGGCGCGGAGGCGCGGCCACGACAGGTTGTACGCTGCCTCGAATAAAAGCGCGGGGATAAAGACCTGAAGAATCAAATCTTCGGTCAGGGGCACCGTAAACGGCCCGCCGATCACGCCGAGCGCCAGCCCGGCCACGACGAGCGCAATCGTATACGGCACGCGGATGAAATGCGTCAACACCGCGACGAGCGTGACCGCGAACAGCAGCCAGACAATCGTTGTCACTGCAGTCACTGTCGTACTCGCCAGGGTCGGCACGGGCATGAAGCCCATCATGTCGTCTCCCCATCGCATCGTTCCGTGGCGGTCGCGCGGATCGCGGCCAGTATACAGGTGTGGAATGATGCGACGTTATGAGCGTCGCCTTCGTCCAGCATCGCGAGAGATTGTAGACCGAAGGCGACGCTACCGAAATTGACCGGCTGCGCGATGGCTGGTATGCTCGTGTCTGGTGTGCCGAAGTGGCGGAATGGCAGACGCGACGGTCTCAAACACCGTTGCCGCAAGGCATGAGGGTTCGAGTCCCTCCTTCGGCACCATCTTTACCAGTGCTGCATATGAGCGCCCGCCGGGCAATATGCGAAGTGCTGAGTGCGGTTCGCAGGACGGGAGATGCCAGATGCAGCGCGATTCAGCCGAAAATCTGCGGTCAGAAAGTTACGCATATCCGTCGCGGCGCATGCCGGTGATCGCGTCGCGCGGCATCGTCGCGACCAGCGAACCGCTCGCGGCGCAGGCCGGCTTGGAAATGCTCCAGCGGGGCGGCAGCGCCGTGGATGCTGCCATCGCGACCGCGATCACGCTGACCGTGGTGGAACCAACGTCCAACGGCATCGGCTCGGACGCCTTCGCACTTGTCTGGGACGGCAAGAAACTGCACGGCCTCAACGCCTCCGGTCGCGCGCCCGCGACGCACAAATTGGAACTGTTCGAAAAACTCGGCCACACCGAATATCCGCGTAGCGGCTGGCTGCCCGTCACCGTGCCGGGTGCGCCCGCCGCGTGGCGCGACTTGCACGACAAGTTCGGCAAGCTGCCCTTCGCGCAACTCTTCGAGCCAGCGATTCGCTATGCATCCGGTGGCTACCCGCTCGCGCCCGTCGTCGCGGAAGGGTGGGCCGGGTCGGCACGGCGCTACGCGGAGGAACACATTGGCCCGGAGTTTGCGGGTTGGTTCACGACTTTCACGAAGGACGGCACGTCGCCGCGCGCGGGTGATGTCTGGGAACTGCCAGATCACGCACGCACGCTCCAGCGGATCGCGGAAAGCGGCGCGGAAGACTTCTACACGGGTGAGTTGGCCGGGAAAATCGCCGACTTCGCCGCCGAAACGAACGGCTACATCACGCGTGCGGACATGGCAGCGCACACGAGCACCTGGGTTGACCCGATCAACGTCTCGTATCGCGGCCACGAAGTCTGGGAGATCCCGCCGAATGGACAGGGGATTGCCACACTCTCCGCGCTGAATATCCTCGAAGGGTTCAACCTCGGTGCGATCCCACGCGAAACGACCGAGAGTTACCACCTGCAAATCGAGGCGATGAAGCTCGGCTTTGCCGACGCAAAACGCTATGTCGCCGATATGGAGCAGAGCAATGTGCCGATGGCGGGCCTGCTGGACAAGGAATATGCCTCGCAGCGCCGTCGGCTGATCACCGACCGCGCGATGCAGCCGGAGGCGGGCAAGCCGCCGAGCGGCGGTACGGTCTACCTCTGCGCGGTGGACGGTGATGGCATGATGATCTCGATGATCCAGTCCAACTATCAGGGCTTCGGCAGCGGCATCGTCGTACCGGGGACAGGCATCGCCCTACAAAATCGGGGTGCGGGCTTCCGGCTCGAACGCGATCACCTGAACGTCGTTGCGCCGGGTAAGCGTCCGTACCACACGATCATCCCCGCGTTCCTGACGCGCGGTGGCGAGGCGCTCGGGCCGTTCGGCGTGATGGGTGGCTACATGCAGCCGCAGGGTCATCTCCAGATGGTCGTTAATCAGGTGGACTACGGTATGAATCCGCAGACGAGCCTCGATGCGCCGCGCTGGCAGTGGATGAAGGACAAAACGATCACCGTCGAGATGTCCGCCCCGCAGCACGTCCTGAGCGGCCTCGCGCTGCGCGGACACAAACTCGAAGTCCAGTATGCCGGCGGCAGTTTCGGCAAGGGGCAGATTATCCGCCGCCTCAAGAACGGCGTGTATGTCGCGGGCAGTGAGCCGCGCGCGGACGGTTGCGCGGTCGGCATCTAGCGTCCTTGTTCCTGGGTAGCGCGGGCTTTCCGCCTGCGTCCTGTCACGCGCGCAGGCTGGAACGCTCGCCCTACTGATGCGCCACGGCGACTCCTATAGACATCGCTATTGGGGTTCGTCCGTCGTCTGCTCGATCCACTGGCCGATGTTGCGGTACTTCGCGTAGCGGTCGTGCAACAGGTGGACGACATCGAGGTCCGTGCTGGTGCCATAGACGGCGTCCAGGGACGCGAGGTGGCGCTCGATGGCGTTGCCGACGGCGTCAATCGCGTCGAGCGGGTCTTCGTGGGCGGGCGTTGGTTCGGGCACGACTTCATCTATCACGCCGAAGATATGCGACTCCGGGCCGGTGATGCGCATCGCTGCAGCGACTTCCTGCTTGGTCGAGGGATCGAGTTTGAGGATCAGGGCCGCCGCTTCCGGTGGCGCGACGGAGTAGACGGCATTTTCCATCATCAAGATGCGGTCGGTGACGCCGATAGCCAGCGCACCGCCGCTGCCGCCCTGACCAATCACAACCGAGATCGTCGGCACGCGCAGGCCGAGCATCGTCAGGATGGATCCGGCAATCGCGATGGCTTGCCCGCGTTCTTCGGAGGGGAGGGTGGGGTCCGCCGCCATCGTGTCAATAAATGTGACGACCGGGAAGCCGAATTTTTCCGCATGGAGCATCAGCCGCTTCGCCTTATGATACCCCTCCGGTTTGGACATGCCGAAGTTGCGCCGGAGATTATCTTTTGTGTCCGCGCCGCTCTGGTGGCCAATCAACATCACGCTTCGGTCATTGAATCGGCCGACGCCACCAACGATTGCCGGGTCGTCACCGTACAGCCGGTCTCCGTGCAGTGGGACAAACGCGGTACACAGGCCGCTGATGTAGCCGAGCGTGCGCGGTCGGTTTGCGTGGCGTGCCCGCGTAACGCGTTCCCACGTCGCGTCCGCGCGCTGCAACTCAGGCATGGGTGATAGATAATACGGGTTCGGCGATCACATCGGCGGTATGGGCGGATGCAATCGCGTCGCCAGCAAGCGGCGGAGTGGTCATCGTTCGTGGTGTGGCATAGAGCGCGAGGAGGGTACTGAGCGTTTGCCGCAAGTCGCGTCGCTGGACGACGCCGTCAATCATGCCATGTTTCAGTTGGAACTCGGCGGTCTGCACATCGTCGGGCAGTTTCTGGCGCATGTTCTGCTCGATCAGCGTCTTACCCGCGAAGCCGATCCGCGCACCCGGCTCGGCGAGGAGCACATCGGCGACGGTCGCGTACGAGGCAGTGACGCCGCCGTAGCATGGATCGGTGAGAACGGCAATGTGCGGCAACCCGGCATCGCCCAATCGCGCGACAGCAGCGGTCGTCTTCGCCATCTGCATCAGCGAAAACAACCCTTCCTGCATCCGCGCGCCGCCGGACGCGTTGAATGTGACGAGCGGCAGCCGCCCGCGAACCGCCCGTTCGGCAGCGCGGGCGAGTTTTTCGCCGTAGACGCTCCCCATCGTTGCGCCCATGAAGTTGAAATCGGCGATGGCGACGACGACCGGCGCGCCGTTGATTTCGCCCTGGCCCGTAATGATCGCTTCGATTTCATCGGTCTTCTTCTGCGACGCGCCAAGTTTGGCGTCGTACCGATCTCTGCCGATGGCGAAACCGAGCGGATCGGTCGGGCGGACATTCATATCCCACTCAACGAATGAGCCGTCGTCGAGCGTGTACGTCAGCCGTTGGCGCGCATTGAGCCGGAGATGCGCGCTACATTTCGGGCAAACATACAGGGTGTTTTCGAGTTCCTTGACGTACAGCGGTTCTTTGCAGGTGGGACAGGGAATGATGATCGCGGACGAGTTCGTGTCGTCGGCAGCCGCACGCGGTTCGGGTTTGAACTTCGACAGTGGCGCTTGTTGCTCGCTTTTCGCCGGTTCATGGCCGCCGTGCGCGCCACGGCGGAAGATCCGCTCCTTCATCCGTCCCATCCCCCGCGCATCGCGCTTGTTTCGCGATGCCCATGCCAGCGTGCCCGATTTTCGTCGCGCGAATCGAAAGCATCGCCGCCTGTATCACCATCATCGCCCGCCGCATGCAGCAGGTTGCGGGAAGCATAACACACCCCTCACCACCGCGCACCTTGACGCGCCTTAGCAGTTTTAGGCACAAACGACCCATCTCTAGGGCCGAGAAATCGGATTGAACCGCCAAGACGCCAAGAACGCCAAGAAGAGATCGCGGGGAAGCATTTTCTCCCTCCTTTTCCCTCTTGGCGTTCTTGGCGTCTTGTATGTTGCGGGGGGCTGGGGGGTTAGGGAAAACAGAGCATCTTGGCGGTTCAAACCCTTCTTTAGACGATGGTGACGCGCCCGGCGTTGGCGGAGATGGTGAGAGTGAAACGGTTTTTTGCGCCCGCGTATTCGGGTGTTTCGTAGCCGCCGTTTTTCTGGACGAAGCGGGTGGGTACATCGCGGCTACCAGCCTTGGTTTCGATGACGATGCGCACTGCCGCGCCAGGCGGGATCGTAACCTGTACGTTACCCGCCGCTGCCTTGATGCGGCCTTTCGCATCGCCGGTATACGACACGGGTAGGACGAGCCGGAAGGTGCTGGCATTCGCCTCGGCATCGAGCGCGGTCAGGCTGAGCGCTTTCAGGTCCACATCGCTGCTGGTGGCGTCCAGCGTCATCGAAAGGTCGAGGGCGATGCCCGGTGCGATGCCAATATCCCACGTCGCGGAATCGGCGCTATCGCTCGACCCGTTCTCCTCTTGCACTGTCCACGTCTCGCCCTTGTGCTGGAGCAGCACATCGCCCCGATCCTTGCCCGGTGTGAACGCGCCTTGCAGGAGGTTCGGATTGCCCGTATCGAGCGGATGGACACCGACCATCGCAGCGTTCGCGGTCAATGCGATTTTGCCGCTGTTCCCGGCGCGTGGCGCGGCGAAGGTCTGCGCGACACCGGCCGCCGCATGTTTATCGCTGCGGAGATTGAGGAGCACCGCGATGACAATCACAACAAGCAGCAGCAGGATCGCGCCCGCGCCACCGACGAGCAATAGTCGGCGAGAGCGCGGGACAAGGACGCGCGCGCGAAGGCCGATGCGTTTCGTCGGCTCGTCGTTAATCGTGGGCAAGTCGGCCACGGTGGCTCCTTTACTCCCTGCTGTCGCGTTTCGCGTGAGCATACCGTCATCCGGCGCTGGCGGCGAGTGTACGTTCAGGAGCAACGTGGGGTTGACGGGAGACGCCGCATGCGTATACTGTGCAGTCGAGATGGGTAATGAGTCGTCTCGTGGGCGCGAGCGAAGATCGGGCAGAATATGATCGCATACTGGCTGACAAGTGAAGCACCGCGTCGTCGTCCGC
>JBBSFO010000208.1:0-8034 GCA_038238655.1 Thermomicrobiales bacterium
ACCAACAGACGATTGCCGATCTTTTCCTGCACCCCGTCCTCGGTGAAACCACCCCGGCGGTGTTGGACGAGATTCCGCATCTGCTCGCATCCGGCTGTAACACGATCAAGTTCTTCATGTCCTCGTCTGCGTTCGACGCGCAGGTGCGCGGCTATGTCGAGGCGACGCGACGCGCGGGCGCATGCGATCTCCTGACCCTGATCCACTGCGAGGACGATGCGCTGATGGCGAACGCGGCGACGCAACTAACCGCCGCAGGGCAAACATCGCTTCGCCACTATGCCGCCAGCCGCCCGGTGATCTCGGAAGTCGTCGCGACGCAGCGTGCCGTCGCGATTGCCGAGGCAACGGGCGCGCCCGTCTACATCGTCCACCTCTCCTCGGAGCGCGCGCTGGCGGTCTGCGCCGACGCGCAGGCGCGCGGCGTCCCCGTCTCCGTCGAGACGCGCCCCTTCTACCTGCACCTGACGCGCGAGCGGCTGGAAGAAGCGGACGGCGCGAAGTATGTCGGGCAACCGCCCCTCCGCGAGCAGCGCGACGTGGACGCGCTCTGGGCGGGCATCCAGCAGGGCGTCGTCCACACCGTCTGCACAGATCACGCGCCGTGGTCGCTCGCCGCCAAACTCGACCCCGCGCTTTCGATTACGCACCTCCGCCCCGGCGCGGAGAACCTGCAAACGATGCTGCCGATGCTCTACTCGGAAGGTGTCCGCACCGGCCGCATTTCGCTGCGCCGCTTTGTGGAAGTGACGGCGACCAACGCCGCGCGGCTCTTCGGCCTGTATCCGCGCAAGGGCGTCATCGCGGTCGGCAGCGACGCGGACATCGTCGTCTTCGATCCCGACCATACCCGCACAGTGACGCGCGACATGCTGCAATCGAACGCGGACTACTCGGTGTATGAGGGCTGGTCGGTGACTGGCTGGCCGGAGATCACCCTGCGGCGCGGTGAAGTCGTCTATCAGGATGGCACAGTAACCGGCGCACCGGGAAGCGGCTCGCTCGTCCGACGCGGCCCAACCACGCTTTTGTAAATCAAGGAGCAATTGATGACACGTTCTCCACAGCAACCGGCACTGACGCCGGAAGATGTCGCGACCTACCCGTTGCCGGGTCTGGCGATTCCCGGCGATTTCGCCTTCAGCCCGGCTGACCGGCTGGTCACCTATCTACACAGCCCGGATGAGAGTTTGGCGCGCCAGTTGTACGCTTTCGATCCGCAGACCGGGGAGCAGCGACCGCTCGTCGTGCCGCCCGGCGGTGGCACGACGGAGGAGAGCGTTTCGCTCGAAGAAGCGCTCCGGCGCGAGCGGCAGCGGCAACGCGGCCTCGGCGTGACGCACTATGCCTGGGCGCGGCACGCGAACCGTTTGCTTGTACCCCTCGGAGGCGCGCTCTTCGTGCAGGATGGCGATAGCGCGCCGTTGCGGGAAATCCTGCCGAGTGGCCGACACCCGGCGCTCGATCCGCAACTGTCGCCGGATGGCGCGTGGGTCGCCTACGTGCAGGACGCGGAACTGTTCGTCGTCGCCGCCGATGGCAGCGAACTGCGCCAACTGACACATGGAGCGCGCGGCACAGACAAAACGCACGGCCTCGCCGAGTTCATCGCGCAGGAGGAGATGGGCCGGTCGCACGGCTTCTGGTGGTCGCCGGACAGTCGGCAGATCGCCTTCACCGAAGTGGACGAGACACAGATTCCTGTGTATCGCATCACCCATCAGGGCAAGGACGCGACGGGCGACGGCGCGCAGGAAGATCACCGCTACCCCTTCGCCGGGACGCCGAACGCCACGGTGCGGCTCGGTGTCGTCCCGGTCGCGGGCGGCGCGCCGGTCTGGATGGACCTCGGCGTGGAGCAGGATCAGTACCTCGCTCGCGTCACCTGGTTCCCGGACGGCACGCTAACCGCGCAGATCGAGAACCGCGTGCAGACCGTCCTCGACCTCGTCCGCTTCGACCGCGCATCGGGCGCGCAAACGCGGCTGCTGCGCGAGACGAGCGATGTCTGGATCAACCTCCACGATCTGCTGCGACCGCTCGAAAACGGTGACTTCATTTGGGCGTCGGAGCGCACCAGCTTCCAGCATCTCTATCGCTACGACCGGGACGGCAATCTGCGAAACGCGATGACGCAGGGCGATTGGATGGTAGACGGCATCGCCGGTATGGACGAGGCGAACGGGCTGGTGTATTTCACGGGTACGCTCGACGGCCCGACCGAGCGCCATCTGTATGTTGTTCCACTCGACGGCGGCGAGCCGCACCGGATCACCGACGCGCCCGGTATGCACAGCATCGTCACCGATCACGCGTTGCGACGATTCATAGATGTCCACCACAACACGGAGACCCCGCCGACCGTGACGCTTCGCTCGCTTGCTGACGGCTCGATCATCCGCACGCTGTACGACAAAACAGACCCGCGCATTGCCCGGCTCAATCTCCAACCGCCGGAACTCGTCACGCTGGCGAGCCGCGATGGCGAGACATTGCACGGGGCGATCTACCGACCACCGGCGCGGTTCGGCGCGGGGCCGTTTCCCACCATCATCAGCGTCTATGGTGGCCCGCATGCCCAGCGCGTGCAAAATAGTTGGGGCATGACCGTGGACATGCGCGCGCAGTATCTGGGCGAGAACGGCTTCCTCGTCTTTGTCCTCGATAACCGGGGTAGCGCGCGGCGCGGGCTGGCCTTCGAGGGCCGCATTAAGCACACCATGGGCGATGTGGAAGTGCAGGACCAGGTGGACGGCGTGCGCTGGCTCGTTTCGCGCGGGCTGACCGATCCGACGCGCGTCGGTATCTACGGCTGGAGTTACGGCGGCTACATGTCTGCGATCAGCCTCGCCCGCGCACCGGAGACGTTCAAGGTCGCTGTCGCGGGTGCGCCCGTCACGCATTTCGACGGCTACGACACGCACTATACCGAGCGATACATGGGAACGCCGCACTCCAATCCGACGGGGTACCTGGAAAGCAGCGTTATGCACCATGTCCCGACAATGACTGGCAATTTGCTGCTCATTCACGGACTAATTGACGAGAACGTCCACTTCCGCCACACCGCACGCCTCATCAACGCGCTGATCCGCACCCGCAAGCCGTACGATCTCCTGCTCTTTCCCGACGAACGCCACATGCCCCGCAAAATCGAGGACCGCGTTTTCATGGAGGAGCAGATACGCGATTACTTCGTGCGGAATCTGTAGGATGTCGGTAGCGTAGACTTCAACCTGCGGTTTCTCGCAGGCGCTAAGGATAGGGACGCAGGCTGAAGCCTACGCTACCAACGCAGGCAGCCATGCCTGCTGCCTGGCGTGGTATGCTCAGAAGTGAGAAAGGAAGGCGCGATGGTCCGCACATTGACGACGAACGAAACCGATGCCCTGATCGCCCGGCATATCGGCCCGCACCCATCGAATCACGGTCTGGATGAGTACTGGCTCATGGAGCCGGGTATCTCCGTCTGGGCGATCATCGGGAGCATGGCAGCGAACGATAATAATGCCGAGGATGTTGCGGCGATGTACCACATCTCGCGCGAAGAAGTCGAGGCCGCATGGGCCTATTATCTCCAGCATCGCGGCGCAATTGATCATCGCCTCGAACAGAATCGCTTCAAGTAGTGGCGGCGTTGTACCTTGATGAGGATGCCCCGGAAGATTTGGCGCGCCTGCTCGCGGTTCGCGGTCATTTCATGGCGACAACGCGGTCGGAGGGGCGAAAGGGTGTCCCCGATGAGCGGCAGCTATGGTATGCGGCGGAACACGGGTGGACCATCGTCACGATGAATCGCCGCGATTACCGCCTGCTCCACGGGGCGTGGCTCCTCTGGACGCATGAGTGGAATATACAATCCCGACACGCCGGGATACTGATCCTCGATCACCTGCTGCCTGCGGATGTTTCCCGCGCGGCAGATGCAATCCACGACCTCGTACATGACGGAGAGACCCGCTTGCTGAATGGTCTCTATGACTGGAACCGAAACGCCGGTTGGCGACGATAGCGGCATTGAGTCTCCTGCCATCTCTCACGGGCTTCCCCACAGACTGGAAAGCCCACGCTACCGCTCCGGTTCGGTCTTGCGCCAGAATGGGGCGCGTTGCCGCTGCTTTTCGAGCATGGCGGGGTCGAAGAGGGGGAGTTCGTGGCCGAGGGGCTGCGGCGGGCGGTGCGCGTAGCCAATTGCCTGGTAGACGTGCGGGTGCGTGTAGTAGCCCCGATAGGTGTGGTCAACGAGCGCGGCGAAGAAGGCCGGGAAGGCGCGCTCGACTGCCCGCAACACCGCGTCCTGCCGGTCGCCATCGAGGACGATGAAGCCGGATTGGGCGTGCCGCGCGCTTTCCACCTCGATCTCCACGAGGCCATCGCAGAAAAGGCGGCGCAGGAGTGGATACGCGGCGAGGGTATGATCAATCGTGGCGATGATGCCGAGATCGCCCGCGCCTGGCATGCCGTCCGCTTCGGGAATGAGCCGGTTTAGCGCCGCGCCGAGCAGCGCCTCCTGTGCGCTATCGAGGACGCTCGGGGCTGCGACAGGCGGCTCGCGTGGCGTGATGGCGGCGGCGGCTTGCGGCCCGGCGACGGTCGTGTCTCCCGCGAGCGGCTGATTGGATTGGTCTTCCTGCATGAATGTCTCCTCATTGGTAGCGCGGGCTTTCCAGTCTGCGACCGGATTTATGCCAAATTCCCTCGCTCGCGCTGAATATAGGCGGCGGTGCGGAGGGCGAGCGCCTGGATCGTCGTCGTCGGGTTGCCGACCGCGCTCGTCACGAAGATGCTGCCGTCCACGATGAAGAGGTTTTCGACATCATGCGCGCGTCCCCAGCCATCCACGACCGATGCCGCCGGATTGTCGCCCATCCGGCAGGTGCCGAGCAGGTGCCAGCCGGATGGGCGAAAGGGGTTCGAGGTCAGTATGTCGGTCGCGCCCGCCGCGTCGAGGACCTCACGGGCACGGGCGATGCCGTGGTCGAGCATTTTCCGGCTGTTGTCGCTCAGGCGGTAGCGGACGAGCGGCGCGGGGATACCGTGCGCGTCCACGAGATCGGGATCGAGCGTCACCGCGTTGTGCGCCTCCGGTAAGTCTTCGCCCATTACGCCCATGAAGGCCATGTGCCCGAAGCGGTCGGCGAACGTGCGGTGATGGTCCGCGCCCCACGGCACGCGCTGCCCGGCGAGGCCGCCCATCGCCGCGCTCAATGGGCCGGACTGTCGGACAACTTGCAACTGATAGCCGCGCAGGAAATCGTTGCGCGCGTCGGTTTCGTAGAATTCCTGGCTGAAAATGCACGCGCCGATTGTCCCCTTCATCCCTTCGAGCGGTTCGGGAAACACACCGCCAACCGAGGCGAAACAGTGGTACATCAGGTTCTGGCCGACCACCCCGCTCCGGTTCGCGATCCCGTCCGGGAAGTGGCGCGAGCGCGAGTTGAGGAGCAGACGCGGTGTGCCGACCCCGTTGCAGGCGACGATCACAACGGGCGCAGTTTGTTCCTGCAACTGCCCGTCCGCGTCGTAGTAGAGCGCGCCGCGTGCCCGGCCACGCGCGTCCACCGTCACCTCGCGCACGCGGCAACGCGTCCGCAATTCGACGCCGCGTTTGATCGCCCACGGCCAGTAGGTGACGTCCGCACTGGAACGCGCACCGGTCGGACAGCCGAGATCGCACGGGCCGCAGAGGTTGCACGGCTGCCGACCGTCGTCCCCATACGGTGTGGTGATGATCGCGGCGTCGGACGGCCACCAGTGCCAGCCGAGTTGGTCGAAGCCCTTCGCCATCGTTGCGCCGAGTGTGCCGATGGGGAGCGGCGGCGTTTGGCGCGGCGAGCGGGGCGGCTGGGCCGGATCGCCCGCGAGGCCGGAAACGCCGATCATCCGGTCATTGAAGTCATAGTACGGTTCGAGTTCGTCGTACGAGAGCGGCCAGTCGTCCGCGACGCCATCGAGCGAGCGAACGCGGAAGTCGGAGGGATGGAAGCGCGGGAAGTGCGCGCTCCAGTGGATCGTGCTGCCGCCGACGGCGTTGAACATCAGCGGCGTGTAGGTGGATTCCTCGGCATTGACCGGGTAATCCTCGGGCCGCTGGCGGATATTTGGGTCCGGGTTGAAGTCGGTCAGGCGGCGGAGTTCCCAATCATCGCCGTAGTGCGGCAGGGAGTGCGGGTCCACCCAATCGCCCTGATCGAGGCAGACGACGCGGAACCCGGCGTTCGCCAAACTCCACGCCACCGCCGCGCCCGATGCCCCCGCGCCGATAATCAAGACATCCGGGTCGGTGATGCGCCGCGCCGGGCCGCGATTGGGGTAGTACGCGTTCATGATTTGCTCCATTCGTTCGCGCTGCATGCCGAAGCGTTTTCGTCGCGTTCTTGCGTCCTCTGAGGAGCGTGCCGGGCACTATTATACGCACACGTCCGGCGCAACGCGCACGACGACATGGGCCGGATGATCCGCTACACTGACCGGCGGAGCCAACGGCGGGAGAGCGAAGCGGACAAGAAGCGAGGGGAAGCATGCGACCGAATGAGACGAAGCGTTTGCTGGTGGCGGGGCGGCCCGCGCTGGGGTTGTTCATGACGAGCGGCAGCCCGCTCGCCGCCGAGATCGTCGGCGGGTTGGGGTTCGATTGGGTCCTCGTTGACCTTCAGCACGGCGAGAACAACCTCGGCAATCTAAGCGGGATGCTCCAGGCCGTCAGCACGACACCGGCGACGCCATTCGTCCGCGTGCCCGTCAACGATTTCATGCTGATCGGGCGCGCCCTCGATCTCGGCGCGTACGGCATCGTCGTGCCGCTCGTCAACAACGCCGCCGACGCCGAGCGAGCCGTGCAGGCGGCGAAGTACATGCCGCGCGGCGGGCGCAGTTGGGGGCCGGTACGCGGCGCGCTCTACGGTGGCCCCGATTACTTCCAGCACGCCGACAACGAGACGATGCTCATCGCGATGATCGAGACCGCCGAGGCGGTGAACAACGCGCGTGAAATCCTTTCGGTGGACGGTATTGATGGTTGCCTCGTCGGTCAGAACGACCTGTCCATCTCGCTCGGCGTGCCGCCCGAAGGCGTCGCGGGCGTCACCGTGCCCGCTGCGGTCGAGGAAGCAATCGCACGCGTCGTCACCGTTTGCAAAGAAACGGGAAAGATCGCCGGTATCCAGTTGTACGGCGCGGAGGCGGCCAATCGCCGGATCAGCGAGGGGTTCCGCTTCGTTGGTCTCGGTGCGGATGTTCGCCTGCTGCGCGGCGCGGCCGTCGAGATGCTGAGCGCGGTGAAGCGGTAATCTCCGGCACTCTTGATCAGACTTGGCCAAGACATCCCAGTGCTTCTTTACAGTAAGGATGGCAAACACCCTATTGTCCAGGCGTCCATTGTCGTCGGTTGTTGAGGGGACATGCGAGCGGGGGTGGAAATGGAGATCGCACAGATATTCTTTTCGCGCTACGAGGACCTGCGCTCCGCCATGGAGGGCCTTGTCGCCTGCCCCGAGGCGGAGTGGCGTGCACGACCGCATGGCCTCAACCCCATCACCTGGCTGGTCTGGCACATGGCGCGGGCCGAGGACAGCGGCCTGAATCGCCTCGTCTTCGATCAGCCGCAAGTCTTGGATGATCCGGTCGCGCAATGGCCGACGCGGATGCAGATTCCGCTCCGCCACCATGGGTCCACGATGCCGTCGGACGAGGTTGATGCGCTGAACGCTCAGGCGGATGTCGGCGCCCTCTGGGCGTACTCCGTCGCGGTGGCAGAGCGCACGCGTGCGCTCGTGCGGCAACTCGACCCGGTCATCCTCGACGAGGCTGTTCCCTTGCCGCACCTGCGCCAGGTACTCGCCGATGAGGGGATGCTGCGGGCGGGGTATGCCTGGCCCGTGGAGCCTCCACTGTATAGCGGCAACCCGCGCGGGGAACTTCTCTTCATGTTCGGCGTGACGCACAACTTCTACCATTGGGGCGAGTTGCTGGCCGTGCATAGCTGCCTCGCCTCGCCGCACTCCCTCAGCCCGGCATGAGGTGGTCAGGCGTTGC